>JAFZLN010000102.1 GCA_017551465.1 Bacilli bacterium | reverse complement strand
GGTGTGACAAATTCATTACCCGCAACATGCTTTCCAACTGCAAGTTGTAGCGCTAATACATGGAGACCAGAATTATTAAAAGAAATGGGTAGCGCCATGGCGGAAGAGGCTAAATTCTATGATGTCTCCGTTATTTTAGGTCCAGGCGTTAATATCAAAAGAAATCCAAGATGTGGTAGAAACTTCGAATACTTCTCTGAAGATCCATTCCTCGCTGGAAGAATGGGCGCTGAAGAAGTTAAAGGCATCCAAGAAAAAGGTGTTGGTGTTTCTGTTAAGCATTTCGCGGGTAACAATTCTGAGAACTACCGTTTTATGGGTGATTCCGTTATTGACGAAAGAGCCCTTAGAGAAATCTATTTAAGACAATTTGAATATATTGTTAAAACCGCCAAACCAGAAACCTTAATGTGTGCTTATAACAAAATCAATGGTACACACTGTAGTGAAAATGAATGGTTATTAAACGAAATCCTTCGTAAAGAGTGGGGATTCCAAGGTTTAGTGATGTCTGACTGGGGCACAACCCATGACCGCATTAAAGGCATTAAATCAGGTTTAGATTTAGAGATGCCTGGTGATAATGATATATGCCGTAAATGGATCGTTGATGCTGTCAATGATGGAACTTTAGATATTAAAGATTTAGATGAAGCAGTCAAAGATGTCCTGACATTAGTTTATAAGCATAAAGATAATGTCCATACTGGTGATGTAGATTGGAAAGCACATCATGAATTAGCCAAAAAGATTGCTCTAGAAGGCGCTGTTCTTTTAAAGAACAATGGTTCTCTTCCATTTAAAGAAAACGAACAATTATTAGTAGTAGGTGAGCTCTTTGAAAAAGCCCGTTATCAAGGCGCGGGATCTTCAATGATTAATCCACAGTTTTATTCATCAAGCAAAGACGCTTTTGATAAGAATAATATTCAATATAAATATTTAAAGGGATATAAGGTTGATGACCTTGACACTGATGAATCTTTAATCAAAGAAGCAGTTGAGACCGCAAGAGATTATGAGAAAGTCGTCTTATTCGTCGGCTTAACAGATTGGTATGAATGCGAAGGTGTTGATAGAGACAATATCAAACTCCCACAAAACCAATTGGATTTAATTGATGCCCTTATCAAAGAAAATAAGAAATTAGTTATCGTTTTATTTGGTGGTTCAGTCGTTGAATTGCCTTTCTTTGATAATGTTGAAGCGACGCTTCATATGTTCCTTTCTGGTCAAAACAGTGGTGAAGCAACATATGAATTATTGTTCGGCAAAGTTAATCCAAGCGGCAAGCTTGCTGAAACATGGCCAATTAGTTATGAAGATGTCCCATTTGGAAATGAATATTCAGTGAAAGCCCAAGATGTTTATAAAGAATCAATTTATGTTGGTTATAGATACTATCTAACCGCAAACAAAGAAGTGAGATTTCCATTTGGATTTGGCTTAAGTTACACAACATTTGAATATAGCAATCTGAAGATTGAACAAATTGGAGATAGCTTATTAGTAAAAGTTGATATTACTAATACTGGTGATGTCACTGGTATGGAAACTGTTCAACTTTATGTTTCCGCTCCAAATAATAACACCCATAAACCTCTTAGGGAATTAAAAGGATTTACTAAAGTAAGTCTTGAACCAAAGGAAACTAAAACCATTGAGATTGTGGTGAAAAAAGAAGAACTCAAGTATTGGGATATTAATGAACGTAGATTTGTATTAGAAGATGGTCAATACAACATCCAAATCGGTAAAAACTCAAGAGACATCATCCTTCAAGAAAAGATTGATATTAAAGGCGAAAAACTCTCAAAACAAACACATGTCGTCTATGAAACTCTTAATTTTTCGAACTACAAAGATGAGAAATACGAAGAAGTAACAGGTAACAAGATTATTCCATTACCACCAAGTAAACCCATTACCCTTGAATCAAGACTCTCAGATTTAAAACAAACATTCATGGGTCGAATCTTATATAACGCTCTCCAAGGAGTGCCTAAAAAAGAATTAAAGAAAGCTAAGAAAATGCCTGAGGGCACCGAAAAGCAAAATAGAATCAAAGGAGCAAAATTCCTAGAAATCATCCTTGATAGCAATTCGATTATCTCGTTATCAATGTCATCAAGTGGAGCATTCCCTTATAACTTCGCTCAAGGATTCAAAGAATTATCAAATGGACATCTATTCAAAGGAGTTGGATGTTTCTTAAAGAAAATAAAAGCGCCAGCTTTACCAATAAATGTTAAGGAGGAAAAGTAATATGGCATTCAAGTTATTAAACGCAAGAATCTTCAATTCTAGAGTTCGCTCTAAGAATGTTGAAGCTAAGGAAAAATGGATTGGTTATTTAATAGGTCCTGCTGGAGCATTATTGCTTAATGCTGTTTTAGCTACTTACCTTAATATTTTCTATACAGACGTCTTGGGATTAAGCACTGTTTGGGGCGGTTTATTCCTCGTTCTTTTCCCATTATTGTCAAAGATACTCGATGCTATCACCAATGTCATCATGGGCTATATCATTGATAGAACAAGAACCAAACAAGGCAAAGCAAGACCTTGGTTACTATTGTCCGCTTTCTTGTTAACGGCTACAGGCATTATGCTCTTTGTTATTCCTCCACTAGGGCAAACATTTAAACTTATCTGGATCATTGCTTCTTACAATTTATTCTATTCATTTGCATTTACCATTTATAACATGTCCCATGGTTTGATGGTTCCATTATCTACAAGAAACACCTTACAAAGAGGTCAATTATCTGTCTTTAATCAAATCACCACAATCATGATGTCTGGTATCATCGTGGCCCTTGTTTTCCCAATGGTTATTATGCCTGCAATCGGTGTAAACATGAACATGTGGATACTGGTGATGTCTGTTCTTTCTGCTGTTGCCCTTCCATTAACTCTTCTTGAATACTATTTCACTAAAGAAAGAGTTTATGAAGAACAAGCAGAACAAGAAGAAAAGAAAGTTCCATTCTTTAAACAATTAAAAATCATCTTTACTGATAAATATATGCTCATCATTTATGGCTATTTCTTTATTACAACATTTGCCACAGCCTTAAAAAACATTGGTCTCGTGTATTATTGTAACTATGTTTTAGGCACATATAATGACGGCATTACCCAAATGCTTGTCTCCGTCATTGGTGGTATCCCAATGGGCATTGGTATATTTGCGGTTTGGCCGTTAGCTAAAAAGTTTGGTAAAAAGAATGTCACAGTTGTGGGATGCTGCTTAATTGCTTTAGGTAGCGCCATTTGCTGGCTTAATCCGACAAATATGGTTGTCTTCTTAATTGGCCAATTTATTAAGAACTGCGGAGGTCTTCCAGGATCATATATCTTTATGGCTTTATTTGCCGATACATTAGACCATGTTGAATGGAAGAGCGGTGTCCGTGTTGATGGTGTACCAATGTCCATTTATAACATTATTGCTGTCACAATTGTCGGTGTCGCTACCGCTATCTTTAATGCCTTCTTAGGCTTAGCCAATTACATCAAACCTTTCGAAACAACAAAAGGAGAACTCGAAGCGTTTTTGCAATCATTAAAAACAGATGGCTTTACTCCGCAATTAGAATATTTAGATTTCACCAAAAAAGCGGGATGGGACACTCTTGCTAATGACGCCGCCGTTACTGTTGGTGTTAAGCAAAGTGCGTTGGCCAATAATTTTATTACCTTTGCTTTTGTCGGTTTAGAAGTTATTTCGTCCTTATTAGTTGTTGGCATGCTCATCTTCTTAGTGGTTGAAAAGACCATCACAAGAAAACAAGCTGTCATCCGTGAAAGACTAAAAGCCGCTTGTGAAGCACGTGGTGAAGTTTGGATTGAACCAGAATTAAAAGCGGAACTTGAAGAAAAGCAATTTATCGAAGAATCAAGAAACATCTTTATTGAAGAATTAAAAGGTAAATGTGGAAAGAATGCAAAACTTGATTTTGATGCTGAACTTAAAAAATATGACGATAAGGTGGAAGCCGCCCGTGTTAAGAAAGAAAACGCTATTAAGAAGAATAATGAAAAAGAAGCTGCTAAAAAGGCTAAAGCCGAAGCCAAACTTCAAGCAAAGCTTGCTAAGCTTACTCCCGAACAATTAGCGGCTAGAGAAGCTAAAATAGCTAAGAAAGCGGCAAAAGAAGAAGAACAGTGGCAAAAAGAACAAGCTAAAGGCCAAATCTTCTACGAAAAAATGCAAAAAGAATTAAACGCTCAATAGTGGAGGTATTGTCATGAAACTGGTTAATGTCAAAACAGAATACCTTCATAATCCATTAGGCTTGGATATTGTTAATCCGCGCATTACTTGGAATGTCGTTGAGCAAGATATCAAACAACAAAAAGCTTTTGAAATCGTTTATAAACTAAATAACGATGAAGAAGAGTGCATTAGAAAAGAAACTTCTTCTACTCATTATGACTTTGAACAATCTCTTAACAGTCGTGACTATGTAGTTTACAAAGTAAGAGTGCAAAACGAAAAAGGCGATTGGTCTGATTTCAGCGAAGAAAATCATTTCTCAATCGGTTTATTGAATAAAAGCGATTGGTCTGCCAAATGGATTTATGGAGACTATAATGTTTCTAAGAAACAAAGATATCCAGTCGATTATTTCAAAAAAGAATTTGAAGTCAAAGTAATTAAACAGTCATTCCTATATATCAGTGCTTTAGGCATTTATGAAGCATACATCAATGGCGTTAAAGTCGGCAACGCCTTATTGACTCCCGGCAGCACCGATCCTCGTAAAAGAGTCCAATATGATACATATGAAGTTTCTTCTTTATTAAAAGAAGGCAAAAACGAACTAGTCATCCTTTTAGCGGATGGCTGGTATAG
>JAFZLN010000101.1 GCA_017551465.1 Bacilli bacterium | reverse complement strand
GAGATTCAAGCGGAACACCGTGACGCTGTGCAATACGTCACCATCTCCCAAAGCGGTCCAGCGCATGACCGCACCTTTACTGTCCAAGTTAAATACAACGATATCGTTTTAGGCACTGGTACAGGAAAGAGCAAAAAGAAAGCCGAAGAAATGGCAGCCAAAGATGCGCTTAGTAAAAGGAGTGTCCTCTAATGGGTCTAATTGCTTTTCTAAAAGAAAAATTTGCCAAAAAGGATAAGAAGGTTGATAAATATCAAGAAGGCTTAAGTAAGTCTCGTAAGAACTTCTCTTCTAAACTCAATAACTTATCTGAACGCTATAAAACCGTTAACCAAGATTACTTTGATGAATTAGAACAAATCTTAATTGAGAGTGACGCTGGTATTTCCTTTACTTTAAACGTCATCGAAGAAGTACTTAATCAAAGTAAAAAAGAACACATTACTGATCCAAAACAAATTAATGAAATCTTGGTTGACAAGATGTTCGTGGGCTACGCTGAAAAAGGTGACATTCAAAACGATATCGTCTTTAGAAAAGACGGCCCAACAGTTTTACTCGTCGTTGGCGTTAATGGTGTTGGCAAAACCACAACAATCGCCAAATTAGCGTATCGTTACCTTAATCAAGGTAAAAAGGTTCTTCTCGTGGCCGCGGACACATTCCGTGCGGGTGCGGTTGAACAACTAACCACATGGGCGGAAAGACTTAAAATTAATATCGTCACAGGTAAACCTGAAAGCGATCCTGCTTCCGTGGCCTATGATGGTGTTAAAAAAGCTAAAGAAGACAATATCGATTTAGTCATCGTTGATACCGCTGGTAGATTACAAACCAAAAACAATCTCATGCTTGAACTTGGCAAGATTAAACGTGTCATGAGTAAAGAGATTCCTGACGCTCCACATGAGACATTCTTAATCATTGATGCGACCACTGGTCAAAACGGCGTTGTTCAGGCTAAAGCTTTTAAAGAAGTTACTGATTTAACAGGTATCGTTATCACCAAAATGGATGGAACATCCAAGGGTGGTATTATCTTAGCAATTAGAGATGAATTAGGCGTTCCTGTGAGGTTCATCGGTCTTGGTGAAAAGATGGATGATTTAGAGGAATTCGATTTAGATAAATACCTTTATGGTTTGTGTGTGGAGAATAACTAATGGATAAGATTAAAAAGACTATTCGTTATAATACGCTCCTCCATATCTATGGTAATTTATTGAGTAAAACTCAATATACCTTCGCTGATGCTTATTTCTCTTATGATTTATCATTAAGTGAAATCGCTGAAGCTCATGATGTCAGTAGAAGCGCAGTGGAAGACGCAATCAAAAAAGCGCTAAAGAAATTAGATGACTATGAAAAAGAACTCAAAGTTCTTGAAAAGAATAACCAAATCCTCGAGTTAGTGGCTAAAGCCAAAGACTTAGAAGGAACAGAAAAAATACAAGCATTAGAAGAGATAGAAAGGATTATTTATAGTTATGGCATTTGAATCATTAACTGAACGCCTTTCTGGCATATTTAAAAAGATCCGTGGCCAAGCCCGTTTAACTGAAAGCAACATGGAGGACATGCTTAAAGAAATCCGTGTCGCTCTTTTAGAAGCTGACGTTAATTATAAAGTCGTTAAAGAATTCACTAGTAACGTCAAAGAAAAGGCGTTAGGCCAAGATGTATTAAGTAAACTAAATCCAAGCCAAATGCTCGTTAAAATCGTGCATGACGAATTGATTGAGCTATTAGGCAGTGATGACGCTGAAATTAAATATCAAACAGGTAGACCCACAATTATTATGCTTGTTGGTCTTCAAGGTAGTGGTAAAACCACAACCGCTGGTAAACTTGCCTATTTATTAAAAAACAAACTTAAAAAGAAAGTTTTAATGGCCGCTTGTGACGTCTATCGTCCAGCCGCTATTGACCAATTAGATCAAATCGCTAAATCCGTTGGTGTTGATATTGTTAACATGGGTACTAAAGTAAACCCAGTTGATATTGCTAAAGCGGCTAAGAAAAAAGCAATCGATGAAGACTATCACGTTTTAATCATTGATACTGCTGGCCGTTTACAAATCGATGAAGCCTTAATGGATGAATTAAATAACATCAAAAATGATGTTGAACCAAACGAAATTCTCCTTTTAGTGGACGCTGCTGCTGGTCAAGATGCAGTGAATGTCGCTAACGCCTTTAATGATAAAATATCATTAACAGGTTGCATTATGTCTAAGTTAGATGGTGATGCCCGTGGTGGTGCAGCTTTATCAATTAGACATATGACTGGTGTTCCAATTAAGTTCACTGGTGTTGGTGAAAAAGTCACTGATTTAGATATCTTCCATCCTGACCGTATGGCGGATCGTATTCTTGGCATGGGCGATGTCATGACTCTTGTGGAAAAAGCCCAACAAGAATTAGATGAAAAAGAAGTTAAGCATTCAATGAACAAAATGATGTCTGGTTCATTTGATTTAAACGATATGCTCGCTCAGATGAAACAAGTTAATAAACTTGGTTCATTAGGAGGCCTTTTAAAGCTTATTCCAGGTATGCCAAAGATTACTCCTGAACAACAAGAAATGGCGGAAAGAGAAATGCGTAATTTCGAAATTATCATTAACTCTATGACCAAGGAAGAAAGAAAGCATCCTGAATTATTCAAATACTCTCGTAAACAAAGAGTCGCTAATGGTTCTGGTAAGACCATGCAAGATGTTAATAAGGTCTTAAAGAAATACGAGCAAATGAAAGAAATGATGAAGAAAATGGAGCAATACCGTAAAACCGGAAAAATGCCTCCAGGCGGCTTAGGCGGCATGGGTGGCATGGGTGGTATGGGCTTCCCAGGAATGTAAAAAAAGAGTGAGGAATAATTAACCTCACTTTTCTTTTATAAATTTTTTACCTTTTTCAATTGCGTCCTTTTCCCATTTAGGAGTTTCGTTACTGTCTAGTTCATCCATTAATTTCTTTTCTTGCTTACTTAATGGATAGTTCTTTAATAGATCAGGACGATACTCTTTTGTGAGCTTTAAGGATTGCTTTTTTCTCCATTTTTCAATCGCGCCATGATTACCAGAATAAAGGATATCTGGAATGTAATCACCATCATATTCAAATGGTTCGCTATATTGAGGATACTCTAATAATCCGTTTTCAAATGATTCATCAACGATAGAGTCAGCGGCGATAACGCCATCTAATAATCTAATAATAGAATCAGAGATAATTTCCGCGCCGATCTCGCCACCTGTTAAGATGTAATCACCAATGGACACTAATTCGTCAACATATTTATTGATGCGCTCATCTGTGCCTTCATAATGACCACAAATAAGGATAATGTGTTCGTAATTCTTGGCAAAATAACGGGCACGTGCTTGATTATATGTCTTTCCACGAGGGGAAAGTAAAATAACATGGCTGTTTTCTTTTTTGACACTCTTGAGGCAATCAATCACTGGCTGACATTTCATAATTAAACCAGCGCCACCGCCTACAGGAGCGCTATCAACACGGCCATATTTATCAGTAGTAAAATCACGGATATTGACAATTTCAATCTCAACTTGTTCTTTAGCGATTGCACGCTTAATAATTGAATTTGTCAAAAATCCATCAAAGAATTCAGGGAATAATGTCAGGATACTTATTTTCATAGCATACGTTCTATTATATTAATCTCTATTTCCTTTTTGTTAATATCAACTCTTCTAATAAAAGCTTTTACGAAAGGCACAAAGAAGTCTTCTTTACCTGCTCTTTTTACTCTTAATGTGAGTTGAGCAGGGAATTCTTCAACTTCTTTAACGACACCAACTTCTTGACCGTTTTCATCAAGAACTTTGCAACCTACAAGGTCAACATAGTAATAGGTATCTTTATCAACGATATCGTAGTCTTTTAAGGCGTGGATTTCATAGCCTTTGAATTCTAAAGCTTCTTCTTTAGAGTTAACTCCGTGAACTTTGACGAAATCAAATTGACCGCTACTTCTATAATGTTCAACAGTGACGGTCATACGTTGCTTAGTATTTGGTTGATATAAGAAAATCTCTTTACCTTCTTGATAACGCTTACTAGCGAAATCTGTTTTGCTGAGTACCTTAAAAGTACCATCTAAAGAGAAGGCATCTGTGATATAACCAAGTAATAAGTATTCGTCTTTCATATTATTAACAAAAAAGAGGATTAATCCTCTTTTCTTTCATCATCAAAGGATTCGAACTTGAGATGGACGTGCTTTTCTTCACTCTTGCCAGCGATAGAAACGACTTCTCTGATAGCGTTAGCGATTAAACCTTTACGGCCAATCAATCTAGCGGTATCGTCTTTTTCTGCGGCGATGATAATTAAGACGTCTTTTTCTTCTTCGTTCACTCTTAGAAGAACTGAACTAGGATCTTCAATGATTGGATCAATAATTGTTTTAACAATTTTCTCGTAATCCATCGTTGTTACTCCTATTTCGCGTTTTTCTTATTTGCAACGTATTTGGCGTTTAAACCTTTGCGGTTGAACATAGCTTTAACTGTTTCTGATGGAACAGCACCAGCGTTTAACCATTTTAATGCTAATTCTTCATCGATGACGGCATTTTCAATACCTTTGGCTGGATCATAGTAACCAATTTGTTCAATGATACGGCCATCACGAGCGAAGTGACTGTCAGCGGCGACGACACGGAAGAATGGATCTTTATGTCTACCGATTCTTGTTAATCTAATTTTAACTGCCATAATAATAGCCTCCTAATTTTCGATTCCTCGACAATATTACTAGTAATAATAAGTAGTGTCAAGCATTTTTGCTTTACAGTACCCATATTTTTATAAAAAGGTGTTGCAAAAGGCCTAGCATATTGTTATTATACTTGAGCATGTTTTAAAACATGATACGGGTGTTCCGCTGTCAAAATTGAGAATGAACATCAAGAGATAGTTGTATGTAGGAGGTCGAAAAAGAATTATGAATAATAATTTAGTTAAAGAGATCACCGCTAGCCAATTACGTAATGATTTACCAGAATTCACTTCTGGTGACGAAGTCAAAGTTTCTGTCCGTATCGTTGAAGGTAACAAGACTCGT
This sequence comes from Bacilli bacterium, assembly GCA_017551465.1. GTDB lineage: Bacteria > Bacillota_I > Bacilli_A > RFN20 > CAG-826 > RUG14515. Next base: position 4,432 of record JAFZLN010000101.1, on the reverse strand, counting down.
ATCCAAAACTTCCAAGGTGTCGTTATTTGCCGCCGTGGAGGTGGTGTCTCCGCCACATTTACAGTTCGTAAAATGTCCGGTGGCATCGGTGTTGAAAGAACTTTCCCAGTTCATTCTCCATCTGTTGCTTCTATCCAAGTTATCCGTAAAGGTAAAGTTAGAAGAAACAAAATCACTTACATCCGTAAATTGTCTGGCAAATCTGCTCGTATTAAAGAAATTCTCTAATCAGCAAACAGATAAAAATGGGCTTGATAAAAGCCCTTTTTTATTGCCTTGCACGCGCAAATACTCATATAATGAGATAGATGAAAAGCAAGAAACTCTATACCATATTTAAAGCTATCGGTACATTTCTATTGCTCGGCGCTATCTGTTTTAGCGGAGCACTTATTTTTCATTCCTATTATTATGAATTAATTTATGTATCTGGTACTTCCATGTCACCAACACTAAATGGCACAGAAAACGACTCTACAGGCTCTTTAGTGGATTTTGGTATTGTTGATGCTCATAAATCCGCTTTACAACATATTAAGCGTTTTAGCATCGTTAGTACCTATTATCCTGACGTCACAGATTATGACGCTAATGGTAACCTCCTTAGCAACGCTAAGAAGAAGATTAAAAGAGTGGTGGCACTACCAGGAGAAACGTTCAAGGTTGAAAAAGGCGAAATCTACGTTTTAAACGATGGTGTATTTGAAAAAGTTGAAACCACTTTTAAAACTAATCCAAGCATTGAAGTTGGTTATCAAGGCAAAGACACAGTTGCTCCAATTACACTTGCAGAAGATGAATATTGGGTTTTAGGCGATAACCGCCAAGCCAGTCGAGATTGTGCCACTTTAAATAAGCCAATTAAGTATGAAAATCTCTTTGGTGTTTTAGTGGCGATTGAAGGAAAAGGTTCCTTATATGTTAAGAGATATGTTTGTCCAAATTGTGGCAAAACTTATAAAGCAAATGATGGCAATGTTTGCCCAAAATGTTATGTTGATTTAACACCAGAATATGATGTTGGTAATAAGCAATATCACTGGCCAGTTTTCTATTAGAGGTAAGTAAGATGGCACAACAAATCCATTGGTTTCCAGGACACATGAATAAGGCCTTAAATGAGGTCGAAAATAAGGTTAAACTAGTTGACGTTATAATCGAGCTTTTAGATGCTCGCGCACCTATCTCATCCATCAATGAAAATCTTGAAAAATTAATCCAAAATAAAAAGAAAATTATTGTTCTCACAAAAATCGATTTAGCGGATCCAGAAGCCACTAAACAATGGGTTGAGGAATTAAGGAAAAAATACGACTGCATTCTCACTTTGGATTTAAAAACCAATAGTGCGTAAGCGATTCTTTCCAAAGCTGTTATTGCTCTAGGCAAAGATAAATGGGCCAAAGAAATGGCTAAAGGAATGAAACCACAACCGATTAGAACAATGATTGTTGGCATTCCTAATGTAGGTAAATCATCACTAATTAATAGATTAGCTAAAAGAAAGGCTGCAGGTGTCCAAAACAAGCCTGGATATACCCGTGGTGAGCAATGGATCAAAGTTAATAAGGATTTCTTGCTTTTAGATACCCCTGGAATCCTTCCTATGAGTTATGAAAACCAGAAAAAGGCCGCAAATCTCGCCTTAATTGGTGCAATTCGCGAAGATATTCTTCCAAACGAAGAACTTGGAGAACGCCTTTTAGAATATTTAAGAAACCAGTACCCATCTGCCTTAAATGAAAGATTTGGCATTTTAGTTATTGAAGATAGAATCAAAGTTTTGAACCAAATTGCTGAAAAGAGAAAACTAGTTGATAGTGTAGGTCAAAACGATTTAATCCGTGCTGAAGCTCTTTTGCTCAAAGAATTCAAAGACGGTTTGTTAGGAAAAATCACCTTAGAAAAATATGGCGCTTGATCTAGACGAGCAATACTACGCTCAAGGTTATAAGTTTATCGTTGGCTGTGATGAAGCTGGTCGAGGTTGCTTACTCGGACCTGTTTTTGCAGCGGCTGTAATCTTACCCCAAGGATTAACTTCTCCTCTTATTAATGACTCTAAAAAGTTGACCGCTAAGAAGAGAGAAGAAGCCTATGACTTCATTATAAATAACGCAATCGCATATGGTATTGCATCAGTCAGTGCTGACGAAATAGATGAGGTTAATATTTATAACGCCTCTAGACTCGCTATGCAACGCGCAATTGATAAACTAAATCATGACTTTGATTTGGTTTTAACCGATGCAATGAAGATGCCAAATTATCCAAAACCAGTTGTTGATATTATTCATGGTGATGCCCAATCAATGTGCATTGCCGCGGCTTCAATTTTAGCGAAAGTTTCGCGTGACCGTTTGTGTTTAGAATTAGATGAAAAATATCCGCAGTACAACATCAAGAAAAACAAAGGATATGGCACTAAAGACCATCTAGAAGCGCTCAAACAATATGGCCCAGTAAAACACTTGCATCGCTTCACTTATGCTCCTGTTAGAGCCTGTTTTATTGAAAAAATTTCATTATTTTAAAAAAGTATCGGACAAAATCGAAAAATCCTCCCTATTACATTTATAGGAGGCTTTTTTATTTATGATTGAATATGACTCAAGAAAAATCTTAATTTATCTCGCTGTAAAGTATGATGGAGATCCTTTTAAGATTATTAACGCTATCCGCTTACGTGAAGACGAAAATGTTCCTTATGAAGAAATGCAAAAAGTGTGCGATGGCGTTAAAAGCAAAGTAATTACTTATTTAGACAAGGATTTTCCTAATCGACTGAAATCCATGTTTCGCCCACCTTTAGTGCTTTTCTATTATGGCGATATTACTTTGTTAGATGATGAAAAGCGCAAATACGCAGTCGTGGGCTCAAGAGAATACAGTGACTATGGTGAACAAGTGACTAAAAAACTTGTCCAAGAAATGGGTAGAGGAAAAATACTCGTTTCTGGTCTAGCTAGAGGAATTGACACAATTGGTCATCAAGCAGCTTTAGATAACAAAGTGAGAACGATTGCTGTGTTAGGTTCAGGTATAGATAACTGTTATCCAGAAGAAAATAAAGAACTATATGAAAGGCTAAAGAAAGAAGAATTAGTGATTAGTGAATATCCAAATATGTCTGAACCCGATAAAACTCATTTTCCTATGCGCAACAGATTAGTGGTGGCCCTATCGGAAGCAATTATTGTTCCACAGATAAATTCTCATGTTAGTGGAACGACCATTTCAGTGAACTTAGCAGTGGGTAGTAACAAGCCAGTTTATGTAGTGCCACATCCTATTTTTGACGAGACAGTGAATAACGAATTAATCCAGGAAGGCGCCAATGTTGCGGAAAATGGAAGACAAATATTAGAAGACTTGCATTGGGAATAAAAAGGAAAATTTTTCTTAAATAAAGTTCTCTTTTATTTAATTAAGGAATAAAGGAATTTGCTCGTTGACAAGCATTATGAGTAGGCTTATAGTTTTGTGACGGAAAAGACGTATGAAGTTAGTTATTGTTGAATCACCTGCCAAATGTACAACCATCAAGCGCTATCTAGGTGACAACTATATCGTCATGGCGTCCCTCGGACATATTCGTGACTTAGCGACATCTGGTAAAGATGGTTTAGGTGTGGACGTTAAAAACGATTTTCAACCAACATATATTATCAATAAAGACAAACAACACATCGTTCGCGAACTTAAAAACGCGATGGATAAATGTGATGAAGTCATATTAGCAACCGACCCTGATAGAGAAGGTGAAGCTATCGCGTGGCACTTAGCCCAAGTTTTAGGTTTGGATGTTGAAACCACTAAGAGATTAGAATTCCACGAAATTACTCGTGATTCTATCGGTGAAGCAATGAATCATCCAAGAACTATTAATAAGTCTCTTGTTTCTTCACAAGAAACACGTCGTATTATTGACCGTATTATTGGTTTCAAATTATCCACACTTTTATTTAAGAAAATCCATTCCCGTTCCGCTGGTAGAGTGCAATCTGCAACCTTAAAAATGATCGCGGATCACGATGATGAAATTGCTAAATTCGTCCCAGAAGAATATTGGACAATTACCACTAAGATTAAAGCGTTCAATAAAGAATTCAATGTCACATTACTTTCTGATAACGGTCAAGATATCGATATCAAAAATAGTGAACAAGCACACGCTGTCTTAGATCGAATTCCTGCAAAGTTAAACGTTTCTAAAGTTGAAAAGAAAATCAAAGTTAGTGATAGTAAAGAACCATTTATTACTTCCACCTTACAACAAGAAGCTTTCTCTCGTTTAAAATTCAAAACAAAGAAAACTCAATTAGTTGCGCAGCAACTATATGAAGGTATTGAAGTCGATGGTGAACACGTTGGTTTAATCACATACATGAGAACTGACTCCACACGTTTATCACCAACTTTTGTGCAACGT
>JAFZLN010000100.1 GCA_017551465.1 Bacilli bacterium | reverse complement strand
GGTTTAAACTGCTTTAATGCGAATGTTGTTTTAACTGATATTGAAGCAGGTAAATCAGATTATTCATATTTTACCGAAGCTTATCGTAACCAATATCACTTACAACCATTTGCAAAATGGACAAACGATCCAAACGCCTTATGTTATTACAATGGTTGGTATCATGTCTTCTATCAAACAAACCCATTTGGATTACTTTGGGACAGTATGTTCTGGGGACATGCGAGAAGTAGAGATTTAATTCACTTTGAATATTTACCACTTTGTTTATTCCCATCTAAGAATAACGCTGAATCAACTTCTTATATGTGGAGTGGTTGTGCGGTTGCTTATTATCAAGGAATGAGTGATTTAATCGATAGCAGAAACTGGTTCCCAAACGGAAATGGTAATGGCTTATTCGCTATCTTTACCGAAGATCGATGTGGTGGAGCGGATGAAGCACAAAACCAAATTGTCATCACGAGTGATGATGAAGGATTAACTTGGGTTAAAAGAGATGTTGTTTATCAACGTGACAAAACTCCATATCATAATCAAAAAATTGACTGGAGAGATCCAAAGATTTTCCCAGTAGAAAAAAACGCACAAGGTAAAGTTACTACTTGGGGTATGACTTTAAGCAGTTATGGACTTAATCGAGGCTGGTTATTAAAATCTACCGATTTAATTAACTGGTCATATACTTCATTCTTCTCATTACCAACTCCAGAATGTATCGGCATTGGTGTTTTAGAAGATGAAGATGGTGTGAGCCATGCTTATTTAACAAACAAATCTAGAACTTATCTTTTTGGACAAATTAGATATGTCTCTGGAAACTTATATTTCGTTGACGATAACGGAATGGATATCGCTCAATACACTTTAGATGAAATGAATCAATTACTTAAACCATTAGACTTTGGTCCAGATTCATATGCATCTCAAAGTTTCTATATTTCAGATCCTACTAGTGAATATTGCGGTAAAGACATAGTCTTAAACTGGTTCTCCGGTGACTTAAATGCTTCATATTGCACTGGTCCAGGAGAATATGCGAACTTAAGAAAGAGATGGAATGGTGGATTTACCACTCCTGTAGAATACGGCATTAAAACCACAAGTGAAGGGATGAGAATCACTCAAAAACCAATCACTGTGGATAATGAGCATTTAGAAAAGACAAGTGTTGTTTCTATCTATGATAGAGAACTCAATTCTAACTCCGCAAATCCGTTAAGTGATGTTCACACTCATATCTTTGAATTAGAAGCAAGAATTACAACGAATAATGATTCACCAATCACCTTTAGAGTGGACGTTGGCTATAATGAATATATTCAATTAGGTTGGAACAAGACTGATGGTTATTATGTCGATCGTACCAACTTAGATGATAAAGGTATTAATACCAATATTGACTGGCACGTTAAATATGCCTCTCATATCTTAGGCGATAGCAATGTCAAAACATTTTATGTTTTAAGTGATAATGGTGGATTAGAAGTATTCTGCGAAGATTATTCTATTCCATTCTATATTGTCACCACCGCAGCGATTAGCTCTACTGGAGCGTCTTTATCCGCGGATGACGCATATATCAATGTTTTAAAATTAAACGAAGTTAAATCCGCATATCAAAAAGAAAAAGCACCAGGAGAAGGTGTCTTATATGTGGCAAGTCACGAAGTGTTATTAGACACAGAATTATGTACTTCTAAATTCGTTACTTGTTGGTATAGCGGTAACGCAGATCTTGCTTGGGAAGCAGTTAGCAATGACAACGTTGTTGAAGTTACCACTAGTAATTATGGCATTAATGTTGTGGCTTTAAGAGCAGGTACTGCTTCTTATAAAGTTTCTGTTGATGATAAAGAAGAGATTATTGAAATCACTGTTTCTCCAGCGTATTTCGATAGTGACTTTACTTTTAGTAAAGAAAATATCGTTTCCGGTACTTGGACCATTGCGTCAAGTAACTTAATTGGTGAAAAGACATCCGGTAATGCTTTCTTATTAGCGAATGAAAGCGGCACTGATTTCACATATACTGGACAATTTGATATCGAAGATGGCACTGCTGGAGCTTTAGTTTTTAGAGCGGCCTCTGATATGTCCGCGTACTTAGTTGCGAACTATGATGCGAATGATAAGATTGGGAAACTTTGGTCCACTCATGGTGAATTCACAAGAAGTGTTCGTATGGATGTATCGCTTACTAATGTGACCTTAACTGTTAAAGCTACAGGCAGAGAAGTGGAAGTTAGCCTTAACGGACAACACGCGATTATTTATACCCTTGAAGAAAACGAACCATTATCAGGTAGATTTGGTGTGAACGTTTACTCCGCAAGAGTGGCGTTTAAGAAATTAGGTTTAACTAAAGAAAACTATGAATATACTTCTGGTGAACTCGCTGTTGATTTACAAATCAATCAATATGTGAGAGAAGTTTATAACTTAACCGCAAGTAATACCAAACTTGAACCAGGTTATTATCGTCAATCCAGCGATACTTTATATATTAAAGAATCATACTTTGCCTTATTAGATAATGGCTTATATAGATTTAAGATCGTTGGCGTGTATTCAACTATCTACATCAATGTTGAAGTCAATATGACACGTCAATTAATAATTGATGACGTGACTGTTCAAGTTGGATTAAACGTTAATGTTTATGTTGGTAATACAGAAATTACTTCTGTGAGTGTTAACGATACAGTATTAGATCAATCCAAATACAGTGTTGAAGACTATGTCTTAACTATCGATTCTAGTTGCTTTGAAATTGGTGACAACGAAGTGGTAGTTAACGGCACAGTTTCATTTAATGTCGCAGTAAAAGATGTTGTTGGACCAGTGAGCCCATCTTCATCTAAATCTGG
>JAFZLN010000099.1 GCA_017551465.1 Bacilli bacterium | reverse complement strand
TTCTTCATAGGTTTTGACTTCTTTGAAATCGATGCCACATTTTTCTTTAATTAAGTCATTCATTGAGATCCATCTGAATGGGTCTTTGAAATTAATGTTACGGTCACCATATTTGACGATGGCAGAACCGGTGACTTCTTTAGCGGCATTTCTAATTAATTTTTCAGTTAAATCACCAATGCCTCTTAAGTCACTATAGGCTTGATAAATTTCAATTGTGGTGAATTCTGGGTTATGGGAAGCATCCATACCTTCATTACGGAAAAGTCTACCGATTTCGTACACTCTTTCCATACCACCAACGAGTAAACGTTTGAGGTTAAGTTCAGTAGCGATTCTTAAGTAGAAATCTTTATCTAATGTATTGTGATGTGTAATGAATGGACGAGCGGAAGCGCCACCTAAGATTGGAGAAAGAATAGATGTTTCAACTTCAGTAAAACCTTTGCCATCAAGGAAGTGTTGGATACTACGAATGATTTGTGGTCTCATGAAAGCAACTTTTCTTGCTTCTTCGTTCATGATTAAGTCTAAGTATCTTCTTCTAGAACGTTCTTCAACGTCAGTTAAGCCATGGAATTTTTCTGGTAATGGATGTAAGCACTTTGTTAAGTGGATGAACTTTTGCGCTTTAATGGTTAATTCACCAGTTCTTGTTAAGTTCATAATACCTTTGATGCCAACGATATCACCGATATCGGCCATCTTGAAAAGGTCATAGTTCTTTTTACCAAGACCATCCACTGATAAGTAAACTTGAATATTGCCAGTTTTATCTTGGATATTCATAAAGGAAGCTTTACCCATTTTACGAATATTTTTAATACGGCCCGCAACAGAAACTTTTAAAGCCATTTTCGCTAAGGCTTTTTCAGATTTCTTATTACATAAGGCACGAATTTCTTTAATAGAATGGGAAACTTTATAAGCTTGACCAAATGGATCGATACCTAATTCTTGGTATTTTTTAATCTTTTCTAAACGGATTCGTTCTTGGTCATTTAATTCATTAATGTTCATATTTTCAACTTTCCTTTCAAATATCCACGCTCAAATACTATATACGAGTTTTTTGTCCTATAAAAGACAAACATTAAAATTTGATATTTTCTTTCTTGAATTCATCAAGAATCCTCACTAGCGATTGATAGTCAGTTAATGAGGTTGCTAGCACTGTCCTAAGTGTTCTTGAATTAGCAAATCCAGAGAAGAATTTAGGGGCTATGCCACGATAAATTCTCATCGCGGTTAATTCACCTTTTTCTTCACACATTGATTTAGCGAGTTCTAAACAATAATTACATTGTTCTTCAAATGATGGATTTGGTAATCTTTCACCTGTTTCAAAATAGGTTTTAATTTGCTTGATGAGGAACGGATTGCCCATACCACCACGCGCCACCATCACGGCATCCGCTCCAGTAATCTCAAGAGCGTTTATGGCGTCATCCAAAGTATAGATATTGCCTGAGACAATGAGTGGGACTTTCATCTTACTTCTTAAGTCTTTTAATAGGTCATAATGTGGTGTTCCCATATAGAGTTCTTTTCTCGTTCTAGCATGGATTGCAATAGCGTCCACTCCAGCATTTTCAAGCTCTTTGATGACCTCTAGGAAGTTAACCTCATTATAGCCTAATCTAATCTTAGCGGTGACTGGTTTATCAGTGACCGCTTTCATTGCTCTAATAATATCCCCACATAAGGCTGGATTTAGCATAAGTGCGGAGCCCGCACCAGTCTTAGTAACCTTAGGAACTGGGCAGCCCATATTCACATCAAAGAAATCGATATATGGGTTTAATGTAAGCGATACGGCTACAGCTTTAGCGAGGTTTTCAGGCTTAGCGCCGAATAATTGCACACCCGTTAAAGTTTGATCTTTTTCGTATAAGACATAAGACTCAGTTTCTTTGTTTTGATAGATAAGTCCCATATCAGAAACCATCTCACTAACACAGACATCCACACCAAAAGTATTGAGGTATTTTCGATAACCTGCACTTGTGATTCCCGCCATTGGGGCGAGAACGACTTTTCCTTCGATGTTAAAATTGCCTAATTTCCACATAGTAAAAGGAAGGTTTTGCCCTTCCTGAGTTAATTATTTGTTGTCAGCGTCAGTTGGTTCAACTTTGGCTTCTTCGGCTTCTGGTTGAGCAGCTTCAACTGCTGGTTTTTCGTCTTCCTTAAGATGACGATGTTCCATCAAATATTCGATTTCTTCAGCAGTGATTTGTTCACGTTCCACTAAGGTCTTAGCAAGAAGTTCGACATCTTCTCTATTTTCCTTAATGACTCGTTGTGCTTCTTCATGAGCGAAATCGATAATCTTACGGATTTCAGCATCAATCTTAGTAGCGGTATCGGCCGAGAAGTTCTTTTGAGTATTAGTATTGTCTCTTCCTAAGAAGACACTACCAGTATCTCTTTCATATTGGATTGGGCCTAAATCAGACATGCCATACTCACACACCATTGCACGCGCTCTAGCGGTAGCGTTTTTGATGTCAGCGTAGGCGCCTGTATCGATATCGTCACAGAAGATTTCTTCAGCGGAACGACCGCCCATATCAAGAACGATATCAGCAATCAATTCACCTTTGGTTAAATTGTATTTATCTTTTTCTGGTGTCGCTAAGACCCAACCACCATAATTGCCACGAGGAATAATGGTGATTTTTTGGACTTTATTAGCATGTGGATATCTTAAGCCGACAATGGCATGGCCACTTTCGTGATAAGCTGTTCTCCACTTTTCTTGCTCTGTTAAAGCACGAGACTTTTTAGCAGGACCAGCGAAGCGGCGATCAATAGCTTCATCTATATCTCTGATCGTGATTTCTTCTCTATTTTCACGAATCGCTAAGATAGCGGCTTCGTTCATGATATTTTCAATATCAGCACCGGAGAAACCAACAGTTCTCTTTGAAAGATTTTCAAAGCTGACTTCAGGTGAAACCTTTTTGTTTTTAGCATGTACTTTGAAGATGGCTTCTCTACCTTTAACATCAGGTAAAGAAACTGTAATTTTTCTATCAAAACGACCTGCTCTTAAGAGAGCTGGATCGAGGACGTCGTCTCTATTAGTCGCGGCGATGACAATAATACCAGAGTTATCATTAAAACCATCCATTTCAACGAGTAATTGGTTAAGTGTTTGTTCACGTTCATCGTTACCACCACCTAAGCCAGCACCTCTTTGTCTACCAACGGCATCGATTTCATCGATAAAGACTAAGCATGGAGCATTTTCTTTAGCGATTCTGAACATGTCTCTAACACGTCCCGCACCAACACCAACAAACATTTCGACAAAGTCGGAACCAGAGATGGAGAAGAATGGAACACCAGCTTCACCAGCGACAGCTTTAGCTAATAAAGTTTTACCACATCCTGGAGGGCCCACTAAGAGGACACCCTTTGGTAATTTAGCACCAAGCTTGGTGTATTTCTTTGGTTCTTTTAAGTAATAGACGAGTTCTTCCATTTCGGCTTTTTCTTCGTCAGCACCAGCGACATCTTCAAATTTAATCTTGCTGGTATTGACTCTTCTAGCACGGGAACGGTTGAAGTCCATCGCTTGTCTGTTTGAGGAATTGACGGAAGAGGACATTCTTGAGAACAAGAATAATAAGAGTAATGTTGAAGCAGCGATGAGAATGATTGTTGGTCCCCAACGGTCAAACCATGTTACTTCGTAAGGATCTTTAACAGTAATAACAAAATTAGATGTGCTACCTGGTTCGTTGTTCTTAGTAGCATCCACAATCATTTGTGTGACCGATTTAGTAATAGTCTCTTTAACACCATCACCATTAATATCGATGTACCAATCTAATTCAGTATTGTACATTTCTTCTGGGATACCAGTGGTAAATGCTGTTTTAATGGCTTTACCTGTGGAATCTTCTTTGGTGTAATGGCCATTAATTGTAATCTTGGTCTCACCTTGGACCAATTGAACATCATTAACTTTACCTTGTGCTAAATAAGTAGCAAATTCATCAAACTGGATGCTCTTAACAGTGCTCATGTTTGAGAAAATGAAATAAATAATCAAGGCTACTATTGCAGCGACGAATAAAATCGAGAAAATGAAACTTCTTGAAATTCGACCTTGAGGTCTATTATTTTCTTCATCCATAATTTTTACCTCCTCAATATTTAACGCGATTGATTTATTATAGCCACATTTCTTTTATTAAATAAAGAAAAACGCTCCTAATGGGCGTTATTTCACATAGAAATTGCAATTATCTTCTATTTTGAAGTCTTTCTGATATCGAGGAACATAGATGATGACACCTTCTTTATTAAGAATGACTGGCCATCTTTTTCTTAAAGGAACCGGTACTTTCCAGTCAATGAATAAACGTCTTAATTGTTTCTCGTATCCCTTGATAATGTAGACATCATTTGGCTCGGCATTTCTAATGGTCAAAGGATAGTCTTTTTTACTCACGTTACGGTTGCTCGTATCGCCTGTAAAATCCAAATAGAAATAATCAGTTTCGAGTACGCATGGTTCGTTAATTGTATATGAGAAATTAACTTCTTCATCACCTTTGACAAATTGGAAAGAATCATAGCTTTTCACTAAGTTTAGGCTACCAACTTTAACAGTGATATTGGCTTTATCAGATTGGAAAACTTTTCTAATTTCTAAGCCTTGGTTACGACTGATAGCGAAGTGTGGATCTAGCTTTCTTCCTTGTAAGACAATAGCATATAAGAACTCATCATCACTTAACCTATTATAAACTTCACATTTATCAGAGTTAATTTGTGAAATCTTCATATTTAAAATAGCAAGTTTTGTATTTTCAATGTCGATTTCAGTTAGGATTTTTACTCTGTCTTCCTTGCTCATTTTTTCGACGATTTGATGTCTAATTTGATTACGCAAAAAGACATCTTCTAAATTGGTTTTATCGATGGAATATTCCACTTTATTTAAGTCACAAAACATGAGAAGATCCGCTTTTGAATACCCAAGCAACGGACGGATAATTTTGACGTCAAAAATGATAGGTTTTTCTTTAATTCCGTAAAATTCAACCAAGTTTTGCCGTCTTTTTTGCATAATGTATGTTTCAATGAGGTCATCTTGATTGTGGGCCACAAGCACGGCATCAAAGCCATATTGACTCACTAAATCCTTAAAGAATGAGTAGCGGATAATTCTACACTTTTCTTCAAGGTTGTTATTTCCTAACACCTCATCAACGTCTTTAACGTAGATTTGGATATTATTATTCTTACAATAAGTTTCTAATTGTTCTTGCTCTAAATTGCTTTCTTCACGAAGATGATAGTTCACATGGGCTACTGCAAAGTTATAACCTTCTTCTTTAAGCATATAGAAAAGGGCCATAGAGTCTGGACCGTGGGAACAAGCGAGTAAATATTTCTTATATTTTTCAAGATTAAGCATCGCTATTCACCTTCTTAGTTAGTATCTCTTTATATGTTGGAAATTCCTTTTTAAATCTTTCAATATAATTAATTTCAACGATTAAAACACGGTTACCTAAATGGAGTTCTAAACGGTCGCCTTCTTTAACATCACTTGATGGTTTTGCCACACGATCATTAATCAAAATACGACCACGTTCTGCAAGCTCTTTTGCGACCGTTCTTCTTTTAATTAATCCCGATAATTTTAGTACCATGTCTAAACGCATATTAGTTGATTTCCTTTATCACAAAATGATTTTGAATTTCTAAGAGACTCTTAAGGATATTTTCTAGGTCATAAACCCAGTTCTTACCTTTATTTAAGACGATTCTAAAGACATTATTAGCATAACTGATTTTAACGAACGCTAAAAATGGAATCAGTGCTTCAAATAAAATATTACCAATACCTTTGATATTAATATATTCATCGCCGAGATTAATTTCCACAAACTTCGATTTATCCTGAAGTTTTAAGACGTGTGCTTCTTTAGTTAATAAATCAATACTGCGCTTGGCAAATAACGATTCAACTTCTTCAGGAAGTCGACCATAAACATCTCTCGTCTTTTCTTTAATATGATCTAAATCAAATAAGGTTGGTGCGTGTAAGATTTCTTGATATAGTTCAATCTTATCGCCTTCTTTAGCGTAACTATTTGGAATATAGGCATCGATATCTAAGGTTGGATTAATTTCAATGTTTTCCTCTTCAACTTTACCTTCCATCTTTTCCTTAACAGCGTCATTTAATAACTTGATATACATATCAAGACCAATAGAATCAATAAAACCTGCTTGTTCTGGACCTAAGATATCACCAGCGCCTCTAATCATTAAGTCGCGTTGAGCAATCTTATAACCACTACCGAGTTCAGTAAAATCTTGAAGGGCTTTCAATCTCTTTTGAGCTTTTTCATTTAATACTTTGTATTCACTATACATTAAGTAAGCATAGGCAATTCTAGAAGAACGACCCACTCTGCCTTTGATTTGATATAACTGTGATAAGCCATGGTTTTCACTATCTTCAACGATAATCATATTAGCGTTAGGCACATCAATACCATTTTCAATAATGGATGTGGACACTAAAACATCGATTTCACCTTCATAGAAACGCATCATGACATCTTCGATATCATCTCTGTCCATCTTGCCGTGTGCTACACCAATATGGACATTAGGCATCATCTTTTGTAAAGTGGCCACTCTGTTATATAAGGTAGCGATATTATTATGCAAGAAGAAGACTTGTCCATTTCTTCCAAGTTCTCTTTCAATTAATTCTTTAACAACATCTAATCTAAATGGAGTGACATATGTTTGGATTGGCATTCTATCTTGTGGAGGAGTATCAATCTTAGACATGCTACGAACACCAATCAAAGATATTTGTAATGTTCTTGGAATAGGAGTTGCAGATAAAGTTAAGACATCAATATCTTTCTTAATTTCTTTGATTCTTTCCTTTTGTTCCACACCAAAACGTTGTTCTTCATCAACGATTAATAAACCTAAATCTTTAAAGTGTAAATTCTTAGAAAGAAGACGATGTGTACCGATTATGAGGTGTGCTTTGCCTTCTTCCACTAGTTTCATATATTTGGTTTGCTGGGCAGTTTTAACGAGTCTAGAAAAGACCGCGATATTAACATCAAAGTTCGCAAAACGCTTGCACGCTAATTCGTAGTGTTGTCTTGCTAATAATGTTGTTGGACATAGAATAGCAACTTGCTTACCAGATAGGATGGCTTTAAAGGCGGCTCTAAAGGCAACTTCGGTTTTACCAAAGCCCACGTCACCACATAACAAACGGTCCATAGGGGCACTACTTTCCATATCTTTTTTGATATCAGAAAGGGCTTTTTCCTGATCACGTGTCAAAGGAAATTCAAATTCGTTCTCAAATTCTTGTTGGAATTCATCATCTTGTTGGAAGGCAAAACCTTGGGCTTTACTTCTTTCAACATATAACTGCATAAGGCGTTCCGCTAAATCATTAACTCTCGCTTTAACTTTCTTTTTAGTGTTTTCCCAGTCTTTACTATGTAAATGACTTAATCTAGGATAGGCACCTTCTTTACCCAAATACTTTCTAACTAATTGGAACTGCACTACTGGGACATATAGAAACTCATTACCCCAATAAGCAATCTTTAAATAGTCTTTATGTGTACCATTAACTTCTAAAGTTTGTAAAGCAATGAATTGACCAATGCCTTGATATTCATGAACGACATAGTCACCTGGCTCTAATTCTTCATAACTTCTAAGTATTGTGGCTTCTTTAAATCTATTATCAAATCTCGCGGTTCTAACTTTTTCATTAAATAATTCAGCGCTTGTTAAATAGACGATTTTTTCTTCGCTTAAAACGAAACCACTAGCGAGATTAATTAATGAAATACCGACTTTATCTTCCTTAGGTAATTCAAAACCATCCACCATTTGGTGTTTAATCTTTTGGAAGTCTAATATCTCTTGAGCAAGATGGATATGCTCTTTATTGTTAAGTGCTAAAACGATTTGATAGTTATCTTTTAGATAAGAGAAGATGATATTTATCGCATCTGACTTTTTACTAGCCTGGAATGGCACTGCTTTAACAGGGAAAGATATCGCAGAAGGTGAATCTAATAAACTAGATGTAGTGATATGGTGATTCATATCCACTAAACGGTTGATATCTTGATAGATTTCTAATCTTGATAAAGCTTTGCCATTTTCATATAGTTCATCTAAATAAGTATGAGAATCTCTTTGAAGCATATCATTAGAATTCTTAATGCCGTTTATATCCACAAAGACATTCTTATAGTTAGCGCAGTAATCAAAAATTGAATAATGTTCTTTAGTTAAAAATCCATAGTATTTATAAAATTTCTCATCAATCTGTCCTTCACTTAAAGTAAAGGCTAAATCATCTACCGTGTCCCTTAATTTTTCAAAAAGAGTTAATCCAAGGACTTCTTTATCCTTTTCTAAATTGGAGTAGAGCTTATCACCACTGTTAGCTAATTCTTCATCATTAAGTAAGATATCTGACGCAGGCAAGATAGTGACTTCTTCTAACATAGAAATTGATGTTTGTTTAGCGAGATCGAAATATCTCATGCTTTCAATTTCATCATCAAAGAATTCAATACGGACTGGGTTATCGTTATTGACGGAGAAGATATCCAAAACATCACCACGAATAGCGAACTGTAATGATTGGTCAACTTTATTAACTAATTGATAACCATCTTTAATGAGTTTTCTTCTAATATCATCTAATTGATAATGTTTACCTTTCTTTAAGGTGAATGTTCTTTCTTTAAATAGAGAAGGCGCTGGTAAGTAACGCGTTGCGCTCGCTAAGTTAGCGATGACAATCGGATTATCCCTATGAAGTATTTCGTTCAAGACGAAAAGACGATGCGCCGCCATTTCTTTAGACTGAGCAATTGTTTCCGCTCTAATAAGTTCGTCGCTTGGGAAAAGTAAAATATCATCTTTGCCTAAGAAAGATATAAGTGCGGAATACAACGATTGAGCCTTATATAAGTTTGAAGTTATTAATAAATATGGTTCTTTTTTATTCTTATAGGAAGAAGCCACTAAAAGGGCAATTCCATTATTATCATCTACGACAAAATGCCCCGATTTCCTTTGGAAGAGGGGGGTAACACTATTATTTTTTAACTTGTTAAAAAGGTTCAATTTATACCTCCTTAATTAGTTATATTTGTTCATCGCCCGATCAAAATCAGACTTAATAGCCTCCTTTAATGCACCAACAGCGTTTTCAATCGCTTCATCGATTAAAGGCTGTTCGTCTTTAAGTGGTTTTGATAACACATAGTCAACAGTATCCCATTCACCTGGTTCACCAATACCAATACGAATTCTTTTAATCTTGTCGGTTGATAAACAATCGATAATGTTTTGCATGCCTTTATGACCACCAGAAGAACCTTCTTTTCTGATTCTAATTCTGCCTGGTTCTAAAGCCATGTCATCGAAAACAACGATGATGTCATCCACTTCAATCTTGAAATAATGGGCAACTTCTTGCACCGCTGTTCCAGAGAGATTCATAAATGTTTGAGGCTTAATAAGGATGCAATCTTCACCATAGATTTTGCCTCTACCCATTAAGGAATGAAAAACTTCTTTATCGATATCGATTTTAGCTTGATCCGCTAAAAGGTCGATAGCCATAAAGCCCATATTATGACGAGTCTTGTCATATTTCTTTCCTGGATTTCCTAAGCCAACAATAAGTTTCATATAAATCTCGTGCAACAATTATAGCACAACGCAAGATTTACTAAACAAAATAAATTTTGTATACTCTTTTTGTATGAAAATAAAAGAATGGTTTAGAAAACTTGTGGCTGGTTTAGCCATCGGTGCAGGTGCCGCGATTCCTGGTGTTTCAGGCGCTGCAATTGCCGTCATCTTCCATGTTTATGAAGATATTATTGGTGCAGTTAATAACTTTAGAAAGAAGTTTGGCTGGGCTATTAAAGTATTAATCCCTATACTATTGGGTATTGTTATCGCTGTCGCGGTTTGCATTGTTGTATTCTCTTACGCCTTTGAATACATGATGTTTGTCTTAATATGCTTATTCGCTGGCTTCTTAATTGGTTCATTCCCTGGCATCACCGACGAAGTTAAAGGTGAAAAGTTAACTAGAAAGAATGTCTTACTTATTGGTGTAGGTGCACTATTTGTTATTGCGCTTGGAGTCGCTAATATCCTTGTTGGTTTAAGCACGTTTGATGTAAAAGTATTATTCGAAAATCCTCAATGGTATTTATATTTGATTTTAATTCCTGTCGGAGCAGTTGCCGCAGTTGCTTTAACTGTTCCTGGTTTGTCAGGTTCGTTAATTTTGTTAATTTTAGGCTTCTATAGACCACTTGTGGATAGTGTTACTACGTGGGCTAAAGAATTATTGCTTTCTCCACATGATTTCTCGCACACAGGTGCCTTATTTGGTGTTTTAGGATGTTTCGCTGTTGGTTGTTTAATTGGCGTGGTTTTGGTTTCCAAAATTATGAATATATTGCTCAAGAAATGGCGCAAAGAAACGTTCTTCGTTATCATCGGTTTTATCGGTGGTTCTATCTTAGTGTTATTCGCTAATTCCAATATTGTTGATTACTACATGAATTGGGCTGGTAAAGATATTGAAGGTATCAATCCACTCTTACCAATGTGGCTAGAAATCATTATTGGTTTAGTTGTATTAGCTGGTTGCGCTGTCTTGAGTTATTTATTAGTAAGAGCTCAAAGAAAAAGAGCCGCACTTGAAGTGAAGGAAAATGAAGAACTACCTCAAGAATAAATTCATAGAAAACTATAAATCTGAACCAGAGTTATATCTAAGCTGTGGCGGTAGATTTGAAGTGCTCGGCAATCATACTGACCATAACCATGGCTTATGCATTGCCGCGACTTGCTCATTATCTATTTTTGCCGCGATTAGGAAAAGAAATGATTTGTTAGTAAACGCTTATAGCGAAGGCTTTGGAGGTTTCTCTATAGATTTATCTAGATTAGATAAAAATGAAGAAGAAATCGGTAAATCATCCGCTTTAATTAGAGGCATTGTTTCTTATTTAGCAAAAGACTACAAGTATGGTGGCTTTGATATTTATATGGTGAGTCAAATTCCTGGTGGCGCAGGTGTAAGTAGTAGCGCCGCTTTTGAATTATTAGTGGCTCAAACTATTAATAAGCTTTTCAATAATGAACAAATTCCATTAATGACCTTATGTAAAGCAAGCCAATGTGCTGAACGTAATTATTACGGTAAGATGTGTGGTTTATTAGATCAAATAGGTGTAGCTTATGGTGGCCTTGTCTATATTGATTTTGAAGATATCAATAATCCAATAGTTAAATCGCTTAATGTAGAGATGAGAGATTATTCTTTTGTGATTGTTAATTCTGGTGGTAGTCACGCTGGATTAGACCATTTATATAAAGCAATTCCAGATGATATGTTCAAGGTAGCCCACTACTTTGGCGAAGAATATTTAAGAGATGTTCCGGAAGCTAAAATAATTGAAAACAAGCAAGACGGCATATCAAATTATGGTGAAATAGCATATCAAAGAGCCCTACACTTCTATGGCGAAAATAGACGTGTTAAGGAAGCATATGAGGCTATTAGCAATAATGATATGCAAACACTTATTAGATTAATTAATGAATCAAGAGAATCATCCACTGATTTATTGCACAATATGTATGTCGATAAGATTGAAGGCTCACCATTAGAAGCTTGCGAATTAATACTAAAAGCCTCTAATAATGAAGCCGGTGTCAAAATCAACGGTGGAGGCTTTGCAGGTTCTGTTATTGCCCTTGTCCCAAATAAAGTTTTAAATAACGTTTTACTTGCTGCGAAAGAGAAATACGGTGAAGGAAACGTTCATATAGTAAATGTTAGAAATCAAATACCTTCCGAAATAAAATAAGGAGGAATGTGTATGGAAAACAAAATTGGACTAAGAAGATGGCTAATGTTCATATTAGCTGGTTTTGTTGGTCAATTAGCGTGGGCAATTGAGAATAACTATTTCAATGTCTATGTCTTTGACTGTACGAGTGAATATGGCTTTATCCCAGTCATGACAGCGTGTAGCGCTGCGGCTGCAACATTAACCACATTATTAATGGGTGCGGTCAGTGATAGACTAGGCAAAAGAAAACTATTAATATCCACTGGTTATATCCTTTGGGGTATATCAATTATCTTATTTGCCTTCTTAGATCCTCATTCTTCTATTACATTAGTAGCACATAACGCCTTCTTAGCCGGTACTTTGATTGTCATTATGGACTGTGTCATGACATTCTTTGGCAGTACCGCGAATGATGCGGCATTCAATGCCTTTGTTACTGATAACACTACTGAGAACAATAGAAGTAAAGTTGAAAGTGTATTATCAGTCCTTCC
>JAFZLN010000098.1 GCA_017551465.1 Bacilli bacterium | reverse complement strand
GGTATCTTCTGGTCGACATAGTTTTTTAGTGGCGATTGTATATACTTTAGCGCCTCTAGTTTTAACTTCTTCAATATTTCCTCTCATACTACTAGCGGTTTCAGGATCGGTAATAAAGACGATAACTGGGATACCTTTTTCAATAAGGGCAATTGGACCATGCTTTAGTTCACCACCTGGGATGGCTTCACTATGGATATAACTAATTTCTTTAAGTTTTAAAGAAGCTTCTAAAGATAAGAAGTAATCGAAGCTTCTACCCAAGTAGAATAAGGACTTCTTATCTTTGATTTCTTCTGCGACTTTCATGATTAATGTCTTATAGTGGTCTTGAATACCGTGCACGACATCAAGAGATTGTCTTAAGTCTTCAATGACTTGTTTATCATTGCCTAAGGCACCCGCTAACATAGCGAGTAATGTGACTTGGGCAACATAGGCTTTTGTAGATGCAACAGATACTTCAACCCCACTATGGAGGAGAAGAGAGTACATACAGTTTCTATCTAAGGTAGAACCACCGGTATTGGTGATAATTAAATTCTTTAAGTTATTTTCTTTAATGATTTTCAAGCAGTGAATTAAGTCAGCGGTTTCACCGGATTGAGAAATCATAATGATAAATGGTTTTTGTCCTGGATATGTTGGATGGAAAGCCCATTCAGAAGCGATGAATCTAGATGTGGATTTATTGTATTTTTCTAAATAACGGCCACCCACTAAACCTGCGTGATAAGAAGTACCACAGGCAATAAAGATAATATGGTCAGATTCATCTAAGTCTTTAATTAAGTTTGGATCAAACTGATATTTACCTTTTTTAAAATAGGTTTCAATTAATCTATTAACAGTTTGAGGTATTTCCTCAATCTCTTTGAGCATATAGTGAGGATAACCCTTTAAGTCATGGGAGATTAGTTCTACATCCTTGTGGATTGTAGCTTTATTAATCTTCTCACCCTTCTTATTAAAGATGCTTACTTCTTCGTTATTGAGATAGCCAAACTCTTTATCTTCTAGTTCAATGAACTCATTAGTGTAGTCAATCATTGGACTAGCATCAGAAGCGACTAGGTTAAACCCTTTACCTAAGCCCACCACTAAAGGAGAGGCGTTTTTTAAGACGAATAAGGTGTCTTTTATATCATCGGTGAAGAATGTAATAGCGTAACTACCTTTGAGCTCATTCATGACCTTTTTGATGGTCTCAATGATATCTCCATACTCTAAGTAATAATATTCAAGTAAGTTAGCGACGACTTCAGAGTCAGTTTCTCCATAAAAACTATAGTTCTTATTTAAGAGGAACTTTTTAAGTTCCACATAGTTTTCAATCACACCGTTATGCACTAAGCAGATGCGTTGATTGAAAGAGATATGTGGATGGGTATTGAGTTTTGTTGGCGCTCCATGTGTTGCCCAACGTGTATGGCCAATGATGATATTGGTTTTGATTTCTGGTGGGACAATAGTCATGAGGTGTTCCACACTACCAACATCTTTATAGATCTTGATGCCACTATTAAAGTAGGCCATACCCGCAGAATCATATCCGCGGTAATCTAGCATCTTTAAGCCTTTAGCAACATATTCTTTTGGACTAATTAATCCAACTGCACCAACAATTCCGCACATTGACTTTATCTACCTAAATATTTCTTTAATTCGAATTCGCTAACAGTGGTATGGTATTCTTTCCATTCCTTTTCTTTAGCTTCGATATATTTTGGGAACAAGTGTGTTCCTAAAACTTCTTTTAAGATACTACTATTTTTGAAGTCTTCAATAGCGGCGTGTAATGTTTCTGGTAAACAGACGATCTTTCTAGCCTTGATTTCATCATCAGTTAAGTCAAATAAGTTATCTTTGACTGGTGGGATGATATCTTTATCTTTAGTGTTCTTAATACCTTCTAAGCCACAGGCAAGGATACCCGCTAAAGCAAGGTATGGGTTAGCACATGGGTCAACATTTCTAAATTCTGTTCTTGTTGCTAAACCTCTAGCCGCTGGGATTCTCACTAAAGAACTTCTATTAGCGTCACTCCAACAAGCATAGATTGGGGCTTCATAACCACTGACTAATCTCTTATAAGAGTTAACGATTGGGTTTGTTAATAAGCTTAATTCTCTAGCGTGTCTTAAGACACCAGTAATCCATTTTTCACACATGGTTGATAATTGCATTGGGGCTTTTTCATCATAGAATAAGTCACCTTTATCTTTAGCAAATAAGGAACAATTTGTGTGCATGCCGTTACCTGCCTGTTTGTTTAAAGGTTTTGGCATGAAGGAAGCGAGATAGCCGTTCTTTCTTGCAATCATCTTGACGACTTGTTTGAAAGTTTGGACTCTATCGCACGCTGATATAACATCTGTATATTTGAAAGTGTTTTCATTTTGGCCAGGGCCAACTTCGTGGTGAGAGGCTTGGACTTCAAAGCCCATCTTTTCTAACATGAGGGCGATTTCTCTTCTCACATCTTCACCACCATCGAATGGGGATAAATCAAAGTAACCCGCTCTATCGCTGCAGTTAGTGGAAACACTACCATCAGCGTTTAATTTAAAGAGATAGAATTCTGGTTCGAAACCAACATATAAGGTATCGATACCCATATCATTCATCTTCTTGACTTCTTTTTTAAGAATATAACGTGGGTCACCAATGAATGGTGTGCCATCTGGCATATAGACATCACAGATGAATCTAGCCACACCACCGATAGCACTATCTTCAAATGGTAAGACTAAGAATGTATCTAAATCTGGATGAAGGTACATATCAGCTTCTTTAATTCTGACAAAGCCTTCAATAGATGAACCATCAAACATAATCTTATTGTTTAAGGCATCATCAATTCTATTGACTGGGATTTCCACCGCTTTGATATCGCCTAACATATCAGTGAATTGCATTCTGATATAAGAGATATCGTTTTCTTTAATTATTTTTTTGATTTCTTCCTTATTCATAAATAAATCCTCTTTCAAAAAACATGCTTAAAATCTAATACTACAAATAAATAGTGTCAATATTTTTCGTTGTCAATTTTGCTTTACATATAGCATATATAAGGTATTTAACTAGTTAACATAGAAAAAAGTATGATAACCATATAATTTACATATAATAAAAAACACCTCTTTCGAGATGTTATCTATCAAGGTATTTAACCATGATTTCTTCGTCTAGATATTGACCGTTAGGAAGACGTAACGCTCTAGGACGTTCCCCGGTCTTAACAAAGCCTTTTGATGTATAAAGCTTTTTAGCGACAGCGTTATCTTTAATGACCTCTAATTCTAATTGGGTAACGCCTTCTCTATTTTTAGCGATGTTAATCATCTCATCAAATAGTAAGGAACCAATACCCATACCTCTATACTCTTTAGTAATAGCGATGCCAATTCTGCCTCTATGTCTTATTTTAATATTACCAAGGAAATTCAAGAAGCAGTTACCAACAATCTTATCATTGTGATAAACCGCGAATAGATAACTATTTGGACTATTTCTATTACTTTCAATAAAAGCTTCTTCTTTAGATATATCATCTAGATATGGTTGATAGTCTTCAGGTAAGCTAGTGATAAAATCGCTAGTCGCTGAGACATTGATGATCGAATCTAATAATTTACGAGCATCAGAAACCTCAGGTGATTTGAGTATCACCTTTAAGCCTTTCTTTAATGTGAATTCTTTTGCTTCGTAAATCATAATCTTAATAAATTGGATAAGGAACTTTCTTTAATTTGTCATTCTTATAGTTAGCGCGACCTTCTTTGGCTTGAGGCTCGCCGTCTAACATGACAAGGTCACCAGTAAAACCACACGTCATATTGTTAACAAATGATGTACCCACACCGAACATGGTAACTGGAACACCTAGCTTCTTCCATTCTCTAATCTTTTCTGCATTAAAAGAGGAAGAAACTGTAATACCAACACAGTTGAAGCCATTATCATCTAAGGCTTTTCTTAAGGCGATAATGAGTTCTTTACAAACACCATGAGGATCAAAACCACTGGTGTCTTTATCATCAAAGTAATGGTCGATGAGTGCTTTAGAAGTATCAACTCTCACGCCTCTAAGCTTATGACCTAAATGTCTGGCAATAATAAGAGTATCTCTTACGACATTATTATGGTAGTCAATTAAAGCGGTTACTTGTTCATCAGGATAGCTCTTCAAATAGGCATCAGC
>JAFZLN010000097.1 GCA_017551465.1 Bacilli bacterium | reverse complement strand
TTTTTAGCAGGGTTACCAGCGTAGACCCAGCCACTTTCTAAATCGTGAGTGACAACTGATCCCGCACCGACCACGACATTATCGTGAATAGTGACACCAGGTAAGATAGTGACATTACCACCGAACCAGCAGTCATTACCAATATTGATTGGTTTTCCATATTCTCTATCAGTGACATAGCCTTTTTCTTTATCGAAATATAATTCTCTTTCAGAGGCCACTAAAGAATGAAGCGCGGTTAATATCGAGATATTAGGACCAAAGAAGCAGTTATTTCCAATATGTACTGGACAGACATCTAAAATAACTAAGTTAAAGTTGAAATAAACAGTTTTACCAAAATAAGTGTTTTCACCATAATCCACGAAGACTGGACCTCTTACAAAGAGTGATTCATCACTGTGTGGGAATATCTCTTTGAGAAGTTTTGCTCTTTCAGGGTGAGCTTCTGGTAAGTTGTTATATTTAATACATAAGTCGCTCATTAAAACACGACGATCATACAATTGTTTTTCAAGGGAATCATAGATTTTACCCTGTAACATTTTCTCTTTTTCGCTCATGCCACAATTATGAGACAAATAGGGGAATATGACAAATAAAAATAAATCACTCTCCTTATTCCACTCACTTTGTTTGGTGCTACAATAGTAGGGAAGACATAAAGTATTAAAACTAGAGAAAGGATTATTTTTATGTTGAATAATAGTAAAAAAGCTTTTCGCATGCCATTACTCGTAATGGCCATTGTTTGTTTGCTCATTACAGGCTGTAACAACAAACCAGCAAGCAGTAGTGAAAAAGAATCTGAATACAATATTGTTAGACCAGAATTTACTCCTGACTATGATAACTACGGCGTAAATGAAAAACCGTCTGGTGTGAATATGACTTACTATAACGGCATTTATTCACGTGGTTTTTCTTGGTTAACTGATGAAAATACCGAAGGCACAGAATTATATCTTGTCCAAAGTGATAAAGGAGCAGAAGCAGACTTCTCTGGTGCGCAAGTCATTAATGGCACAAGCATGTTATGCACATATGATAAATCTGGTAACATCACCGCTGAAGGCTTAGCGGCTGCCAAAGGCAGTGGCAATACTAATGAAGTTAAAGTCATGTCACATAAAGTGCATGTCGAAAACTTAGAAAAAGGCAAAGCCTATAGTTATAAGATTGGTTCAGAAGCTGGCTATTACTATGGCGCTTTTATCGTTGAAAAAGAAAAAGCTAATTCCATTACCGCTGTTCACGTCAGTGATGCTCAAACAAAAGATTTAAGTAAACACTTTGTCTGGCGTAACACCATTGCTAAAGCAGTCGATACTGCTGGTAAAGATTTGGATATGGTCCTTTATAATGGTGACCAATTTGATCAAAACAATAGCAGCGGTAATGATAAAGAACCATTTAGACTCTTTAGATTTGCTAAAGCCTATGATGTTATTCAAGACTATAAGTTCAATGTGGCCTATATGGCCTCTTCTGGTAACCATGAACCATCTTCACCATATTCACAATATTTGACAAGTGACATTAACTACGCGGGCTATGACTACAAGGGCGCGTATTATTCATATGATTACGAGTACGCGCATTTCGTAGTGCTTAACACCAACACCGTTAACACTGACCAAATCAACTGGTTAAAAGAAGATTTAGATAAAGCTAGTAGCGCTAAATGGAAAGTGGTGATGATGCACATCTCTCCATATAGTACTGGTGACCATAGTAACAAAGACGAAAATAAAACAATTGTCGAAAAGTTTACACCAATCTTTTCAGAAAAACATGTTGACCTCGTCTTACAAGCGCATGACCATACATATAATAAGACCATGCCATACAAATGGGATGCCGCTGGTTATACAGATTCTGACGAAAATATAGGCGATGTTGTTAATCTTTCTCCAGAAACTGAAACAGTGGAGAATGTTAAATATGATAAGAATCCAAATGGTACTTACTATGTCACAACAGGCGCTGCTGGCCATAGATGTGGCTCTGTTGAAAGCGATGGTATCTGGGCGGAAGTTGTTAAAGATGGTGATGAAATCAAAGGCTTAAATCCAAGCAAGACATTCACCACAAACAAATATAAGAATGTCTGCGGTACACTCACTCAATCCAACCAATACGAATCTTATAAGATTTCTAGTTACACATCTTCCCAAGATTATAAAGTGGGCGATCCTGCGACAGGTAACGTGAATGCGTGTATGTTTGGTGTTCTTAATATGACTGAAACCACACTTTCATATCACGTCTATACCACAAATGAAAAAACAACCGCTAATGGTGAAGTAAATTATAATTTAGATTCAGTGAAATTATTCGATACTCTTGATATACTAAAAGCCTAATGGGATTTATTGTTAATCATTACATCAAATATTTCGTTCATCGTTACGATAAAGAAGTCGGTATCCCTTATTATTCCTACAAGGATTTTAAGGGATTTAAGTGTGAAGACTATTCTTTTACTAATTCCAAAGGAATTAATATCAGATATTTCTTTTATTACTACGATAATTACAAGACTGATAAGATCATTTTATTCTGCCACGGCATGGGCCCAGGCCATACTGCTTATATGGCGGAAATAGAAACCTTAGCAAGACGTGGCTACAAAGTTTTGACTTTGGACTATGCAGGATGCGGTGAATCAGGTGGCAAATACCTTGGTTCACTAAATAAACCAACTAGAGATGTTATTGAATTATTAGACCATCTAAAGATTGATAAACCAATTATTTTAATTGGACATTCTTTAGGCGGATACACCGCATTAAACACTTTGTGTTTGAGAAAAGATATCACTAAAGCAATTGCGATATCTCCAATCATTCAAATTGAACCATTATTGCAGCTCAACACTAAATCAAAATTCATCACCAAACACCTACTCAGATATGAAAAGAAAGTGGATAAGGAAATCTTTGGAATCAATATTCCTGAATATTTGAAGACCACAACTGATGATGTTTTCGTTATTCAATCAAAGGATGATCAAATGGTGCCTTATGATATGTCGTTAAAAGTCATTGAACAAATAAACAATCCTCATATTAAAACTAAACGATATGAATGCCGAAAACATAACCCTAATTACACGGACACAGCGGTAGCGTACATGAATGATGTGTTTGGTAAATATTACGCACTTATTAACGATAAAAAAATCATCACTGATGAAGATAAAATTGCCTATTTTAAAGATGTTTCTTTAGCAAAACTAACGGAACAAGATGAGAAATTGTTCGATGAAATGGTGGAATTTATTGAAAAATAAATAGATTATCAAAATCGCAAAACTGTAACATTAACTTTCAAAAAAAGTAGAATAGTCTTACAAAAAATCGCATTTTGGTGCCTTTTTTCGTTTTTCCCATGAATTTTCGCTTGCGCACCTTCTCTCCACGCGTATGATTATATGCATATATGAACTATCTATTTGCCTATTTTGTCAGATATTTCATCCTAATCTGTGCGGCTAGTGTCTTATATGTCACTTCCATACAGCGTTTCAAAAGCCACAAAAGAATAAGCATCTGCATGATTCTTGTTATTTCCTTCGCGCTTCTTTTATCAGTGGCAAACATCTTTGAAGACATAGGCAAAAACTATTGTATCGTTCCTTTAACAACAATTTGCGCTTGGCTAGGTTATGTCCTACGTCCTGTTTTAGTATATTTGTTCATCATCATGAGTGGCGTTAAATTCACTAAAAAGCAAATGCTTTTATCATTAATTCCACTTGCTGTTAATTTTGTTATTTTCTGTGGTGCTTTCATCCCGCATGTTAATCAATACATTTTCCTTTTTGATTTAAGCGAAGATACCACTCACTTAGTGTTCGCTGGTGCTCCACTTAGATTTTCATCACATCTTACTGCTTTGTTCTACTTAATCTGGGTTGTTTACTTATCAATCGCTAGATTAAGATCAAAACATTTCTTCCATGCGATTGGTTCTCTAGTTTGTGCGACATTCATCGTTCTCGCGGTATTAATTGAAACCTTCCTCAACGATGACGCTGATGTGTACTTACTTAATTCCACAGTCGCCGTTACCGCTCTTGAGTATTACATCTTCCTTTATACCGAGCAAACACAAGTTGATAGTCTAACAGGCTTATTCAATCGTGAGACCTTATTCATGGATATTGAAAAAATGGGTCGCTCAATTACGGGCATTATCGAATTTGATATGAATGGTCTTAAGTACTTAAATGATAACTTCGGTCATGCTGAAGGCGACAAAGGCCTCAAGACAATTGCTGAAATTGCTAAAAAAGCCGCCAAAAGAAATATGTATCCATATCGTGTTGGTGGTGATGAATTTGCGGTTCTAGCCATCAATTGCAGTGAAGAAGATATCAAAGAAGCGATCAAACTGTTCACTGAAGAATTGAGTAAAACATCATATTATTGTTCAGTTGGTTATGCCTATCGTGGAAATAACGATATGACATTCAGTGAATTAAATAAAAAAGCAGAGAAAGAAATGTATTTAGCAAAAGATGAGTTCTATAAAAACTCACCATTCGAAAGAAGAATCATCAAATAACCTTGGGGGTAAACATCATGATTAACAAAGTTAAAAGAAAATTCGTATTAGGCGCTGTAATATTGAGCGCAGTTATGTCTCTAGCGGCTTGTGACCTTAATGGTTTAGTAAGCACTTCTGATTCCACAAGTGGAAACACTTCTACCTCCGAACGGATTACATCTTCTTTTGAATCTAGTTCAATTAGCAATGGTGATAAGACCACAAGTGGCGGTCCTTTAGGCGCGGGTAGTGAATCTTCAAGTTCATCTACATCTACCTCAACCGCTCCAGTTGTTGTCTTAACAAGTATCACTGCGGTCAACAATAAAGAAAGTTATGAAATTGGTGATGAATTAGATATCACAGTCACCGCTCATTATTCTAATGGTGACACCGTTACCGTTAGTGAATACCAAGTCACAGGTTTCAATAATAGAATTCCTGGTGAACAAGTAGTCACAATTACTTATGGTGATGCATCCACAACAGTGACAGTCATAGTTAATCCTGCTCACTTAGTCAGCATCGCTGCTATTAATAACAAAGCAAGCTATGAAATCGGTGATGAATTAGACTTAACAGTTACCGCTACATATTCCGACGAAACAAATAAAACAGTCACTGAATACGATGTTACTGGTTATGACAATCAAACACCAGGCACTCAAACAGTAGTTGTGACATTTGAAGATAAATCCGCTTCCGTGGAAGTCGTTGTTAATGAACCACATATCGTTGATTTAAGAGTGGTTGATAACAAAGCGGAAACCGGTTATGAACTTCGTGATGAATTAGACTTAACAGTCACTGCATATTATTCAAATAACGTCAACTTCGCCGTGGACGAATATGAAGTCGCTGGTTTCGATAACAAAACACCAGGCACTCAAACAATTTCCGTCACCTATGATGGCATGACTAAAACCTTAGATGTCGTGGTTAATGAACCAGTGGACCAATTCCCACTTGAACAATTAGCTTCTTTCTTGGAAGAAGAAAAGATTACAACCTCCGTTCCAACACCAGTTGGTTATAACGAATGGTCAAATTCCGTTGAATACAACGAAGACTTTAGCAAGTACTTCTTCGCTAAAACAAGTGACGAAGTCGCTGAAGGCGAAATCGCTATCTCTGAAGCATACAAAGCCTTATTAGAAACAGAAGGTTGGACAGTCGCTAATGGTGGACTTTCCTATATCGCTAGTAAAGCGGGCGCTGATGTTAAAGTTGAATTCGCTAATAAAGATAACGAATTTGCTTTCCGTGCCTATGCTTTTGAAGAAGTTCCAACAAGAAAAACAATGGCTACACCAGTTAGCAATACCAATCAATTAAACGAAGGTGACACAGTCGTTTTCGGTAACACCGAATATGGTGTTGTGGCTTATGGTTTAGATAGTGGTTCATTCAATGTCCAAGAATGCCAATATAACAATGGTAATTTGGTGACAGTGGCCTCTAACGTTGTCCGCTTCAAATTAGGCAAAACCACTAACAATCGTTGGACATTAAGTGATGCTAAAGGTAGAAAATTAGGTTCTAATGGCCTTGGCAAATTAGCTTGGGATGAAGGTTCTACTGATTGGATTATCTCCGTTTCTAATGACACAACGCTCATCATGAATAGCAAGACTTCTTTTGGTAGTCTTTATTACAATCCAGAAACAAGCAAGATGACCACATTTAGCGCTAGCGAAAGAAAGAGCATGAAACAACTTCAACTCTTCGTGGTTGAAACTGTTGATATTATTTATCCAACTGCCATCTCCATCAGTGGCGATGCTGAGATCTCTCAAGGCAAATCTGGCAAATTAAACGTCAGCTTTGTTCCTGAAAACACTAATGAAAAAGCCGTTGTTTGGTCCTCTTCCGATGAAAACATTGCGAAAGTGAGCGCTAATGGTGTCGTTACTGCCCTTGAAATTGGTAATGTCACAATTACTGCTACTGCGTTTAATAGAACAGAAGAAATCGTTGCCACATTTGAGGTTACAGTAACCGAAGCAGTTGGTGACGCTTGGACAGTCTTCTTATACATCTGTGGTGCGGACCTTGAAAGTGGTTCAGGCCTTGCTACTGGCGACATTTCTGAAATCTTATCTGTCAGAAATCAACCAGAAGACGTTAATATCGTTATCCAAACAGGTGGTTCTAGATCCTGGAGCGGTTATGGTATCTCTGGCAACAAGATTGGCAGATATCACGTTGAAAATAGACAACTCGTTCAAGATGCTTCATTAGCGAATGCTAATATGGGTAAATCATCCACACTTGAATCATTCTTAACATGGGGCTTACAAGAATATCCAGCCGATAAGACTGGCTTAGTCTTCTGGAACCATGGTGGTGGTCTTGATGGTTGCTGTTTCGATGAAAACTATAGTGGCGATGGTTTAACATCCACAGAAACAACACAAGCAATCGATAATGCTTTAGCGGCTTGTAACATCAATTCCAAGTTAGAATGGGTTGGTTATGACTGCTGCTTAATGCAAGTTCAAGATATTGCTGAATTCAATTCTAAAAACTTCAACTACATGGTTGGCAGTGAAGAATCTGAAGCCGGTGATGGTTGGGCCTATAATGAATGGGTTGATAACCTCTACGCTGGCGATGACACAGAAACCATCTTAGCTGAAATCGCCGATACATTCGTTGCAAGCAACGATGGTGGTAGTAGCTGGTGGGGCGGTGGCAACGACCAAACTCTTTCAGTCTTAGACTTAAATAAGATGGGTGATTACTTCACTAAATTTGAAGCCATGTCTGCGGCAATCAAAAATACAGTGACAAGTAATAAGAGCACATTCAAGAGTATCATCAATAACTGTAAGCACTATGATGCTTTCAGTACATACGCTTTAGCGGATGGCAAAGACTTCCTCAACAAGTTAGCGGCTAATAGTAAGTTCTCTTCTCACGCCACAATCATTAATGAGGCTAAAGAACTCTACTCCGCGATGGTCATCCACAATAAGAAAGGTAATGCCGCTGGAAATTCAAACGGTTTAGCCTTCCATACACCAGTCGGTTATTATGATTATCCAGCTGATGAATCTCACTTCACCAATTGGGTTAGCCTCTTTAATAATCTTTAATCCTTAATTAAAAAAAGAACGCTCTGCACTAGAAATATTGCAGAGCTTTTATTTTTCTTAAAACAAATCTCTTTTATCTATTTCTATAAATGCTAAAATATCAAGCGACATGAATTTTTATGAATGGTTCTTCCTCGAGGAAGTAAATGGTGTCAAAAGAACACCAGCTGGATTATTTTCACTATCACATCTTTTAACAGTTACGTTGACTCTCGCTATATTTTTATCTTTAGCGGTTTTTCTTGCTAAAAAGTTTAAAAACGATCCTAAGAAACAAAACCTAGTTTTATTAATCTCTGGTATCGCTATTGTGGCGGTCCAATTATCAAAGAATATTTGGCTACTCTGTGAAACGGATAACTTCTGGGATTGCTTAATTGGTAACTGGCCACTTTATTTCTGTGACATCCCAATTTATGTTATTCCTCTTGCGGCCTTAACAAAGGGTAGATTCAAACAGTGGTGCATAGATTTCTTAGCTATCTGTGGCCTTTTAATGGGCTTTATGGGCAACTACTTCGCTGGTAACTTATATCCAAGTCACGCGATTGTGTCATTCTCCGTTTTTAATGCTTTATTAAATCACTCAATTTCCGCTTTTGTGGCGTTATTCATTTGGGTGTCTGGCTTAAACAAAATGGAGAAAAGAGATATCCCGTTCTCTATTGGCATACTTTTTACGTTTATGACCAT
>JAFZLN010000096.1 GCA_017551465.1 Bacilli bacterium | reverse complement strand
GAACACAATTCCCATAAATGCGGTAGCGAGAATCACCACTCCTAAATCGAGGAATGACTTCTTTTCCACTCCTGCTTTTGAGAGATAAATGAAAAATAAAACCGACGCTGCGATAAGACCGATTAAGATCATCACAACCATCGAAAATCCATCAATGCCAAATAAATTTGGATACATACGCTTATATTACTATTTTTTGCTAATTTATATAAGTGGTATAATTAATTTCGCTGAGGTAAAAATATGTCTAGATATGTAGTGAGTTTAGGCGGTAACGCATTAGGCAACAACGCTGAAGAACAAAAAGTTTTAGTGAGCAATGTTGCCAAATATATTGTGAAGTTAATGAAAGATGGCCACGAAGTGGTTATCGTTCACGGAAATGGGCCACAAGTGGGAATGATTAATAACGCTTTTACCGATGCTAAATCAGTCCCAGATATGCCATTCCCAGAATGTGGAGCGATGTCTCAAGGATATATCGGCTTCCATTTACAAAACGCTTTACAAAACGAACTCAAATCACAAGGTGTCAAAAGAAATGTCGCTACTGTTGTCACTCAAGTTGTCGTAGACAAAAATGATCCTTTATTCCAGAATCCATCTAAACCGGTCGGTGGCTTCATGTCTAAAGAACAAGCAGAAGCGGTCGCTAAAGAAAAAGGTTGGACCGTTAAAGAAGACGCTGGTCGAGGCTATCGTAGAGTCGTCCCTTCACCACTACCAGTGGACATTGAAGAAAAAGAGATTATTTCTCAATTAGTGAAAACTGGAAATGTTGTGATATGCGCCGGTGGGGGCGGTATCCCAGTCATTAGAGAAGGCAATAGATTAGAAGGTGTCGCCGCAGTTATTGATAAGGACTATGCGTCCGCGTTAGTCGCAGAGCTTGTAGAAGCGGATTACTTAGTAATCTTAACCGCGATTGATAATGTGTGTATTAACTATAAACAACCTGATGAAATCAAACTTGAAAAAGTTGGTGTTGATGAAATCAAAAAGTATTTACAAGGTGACTACTTCGCTAAAGGAAGTATGTATCCAAAAGTGAATGCCTGTGTAAAATTCTTAACTAAATGTAAAGGTAAAACCGCAATTATCGCTGCTCTAGAAAACGCTGAAAAAGCCTTCGAAGAGAAAAGCGGAACAATCATTAGATAAAAAAGAAGTGGCATTAAGCCACTTTTATTTTACCAAACTGCAATTCTTTCGTTTTTTGGAACGTACATTCCATCACCAGATTTGATGTGGTATGCTCTCACAAATTCATCAAATTGTGCAAGCGTAGCGTTAACACGTATATATGCATATGGGTGCTCGTTGGTGAGCATTCTTTCGACTGTGTAGTCGTCATACCATCTTTCGAGCCATAGCTTAGCGTATGATTTGAAGAATTTATCATAGTCAAAATTACGAATCTTCTTTGCAAGAAGGAGCATTACTCTCACACCACCCATATCAGCGGTGGCTTCAGTGTTAGTAAGCACGCCATTGACATAGACATCATCGTAGAGATTAATGCTATTAAGGAATTTTTTAACTTTTTTAATTTTAGTTTTAAACGTGGTTTTGTCTGCTGATAACCACCAGTTACTTTCACGGCCGTATTCATCATATTTCGCGCCATTTTCATCGAATCCATGTGAAATTTCATGTCCAATAACAACGCCTAGTTTGCCATATGTCTCTTCAATAGAGTCTCCAAGGAATCCACCAGAAAGTAATCCGTTTAAGATGACAATGGTATTGCCTGCTGGATTATAAAAGGCATTAACTGTGAAGGCTGGCATATATTGCCAATATTCATTATCTTCGTGTGCGTTATTTAATATCGCAGTGTATTCCATTTCATAATACTTATTATGAATATCAATTAGATCAAATAAATCGACACCAGTTTCATCAATTGCAGGATAGTTATTAATAAAGTCTGAATAGCAAGAAGAATAAGTCATGCATTCAACCTTTCTTTTCATTCCATCTCTAGTGTAATCACTAATCCAATTAATGCTTTCGGCGAGTTCATAATAGCCATCTAAAACATCTTCAATAAGTTCTGCCACTCTTTGCTTTGTCTCACTAGATGCATATAACTCGGTGTATGACTTTTGAATTAAGTCAGGGATGAATGCACGAAGCATATAATAAGATGCTGCTTCGTTATTATAATAACGTAAGTCATATTCGTTAGCGAAAAATTGTGAATCTTCAACATAGTGAGAGATTGCTTTATAGCCTTCTAGTCCCGCTAAAAAGCGGTAATCAAATAAGGCTCTTATAGTAGCAACGCTCTTTAAAACAGTTGGATTTGAGTTTAATAAAGATTTAATCGTGCTATAGCCATAATCAGTTAAATTAGAGACTCTAATTTCATCACCACTACTTAAGCCAAGATTAGATAAGGCAGGAACAAAATCAGAATATGTAGAACTTGATAAACTACTTAATGTATATGTTGTGTAAGTAACACGATATTGATAGTTTGGAGCAAGGAATGCTCTTGAATAAATATCATCTGATAATGAGGCATCAAAAGAAATGGCGTTAGAACGCACTGCATCACTCATGGTAATACCAAAGGTATTAAGTAGTGAATCTAAAATACCATCTCTGATGGTTTTATAATAAGTTCTATAGCTTGAAGTCGTATATTGTGATTCAGACATAAACTCAAGAGTGGCAAAGTTAGCCTGACCTTGTAAGTAGCCATCATTGTAATCAAGAACATATTGATGTGGTCCTATGCTTCTCAGAGAGAAGAATGAGCCAACAGTCTTAAATAAATCACTGCTATAAATATAATCTTCAATCGAAATTGAATTTAAAAGTAATTGAATTTGTGGAACCGCTCCATTATTAATTAAAGATTTTGCCTTACGAATAAACTTAGAGTTCGCTGCTGTGGTCTCCTCATAAACAATTGAATATAACTGACTTCTTACATTATCAGTGCTGATATCAAATGGACCAGGTTCGTTATTACATAGTTCCTCATAATTAACTGATGCATAAAAATCATCTTTCAAAGATGGTCGTTCCACTTTCGCGGTCATACCTGGAAGATTAGAGTTGATCCATGGAGCGCCTTGAAGCTCATCTTCACTAACGCCTGGCTTTAATGTGTAGTTGATACGATCAAAGCTAAAAGGAGCGTCAGGTTTCTTTGGAGTGTTGCATGAACCTAATGAAAGAGTAAGTGTCGAAACAGTTAATAAAAGAACTTTGATTTTCATATATGTGTTAGATTATACCCTTTTATTTAAAATAAAACAAAAAAAGAACGGACTTCCGTAACGAAATTCGTTCTCTTTTTTATTAGTTATCTCTTATCAGCCTTAATAATATGGTCAAGTTTTCTTAACTCATTTAAGACGATGTCATCAAGAGATTCTAGTTCTACTAGAACTGCTCCAAAGTTTCCTTTAACACCACTCACAAATTTGTTTACTTTGCCGTGTGCTTTTAAGACATCAAGGATGACATTTTCAATGCCATCAACATTTTCATGAAGGACCACCACTCTAGTTCCTTCTTTTGGACCTAAACAGAGATTTGGATAGTTAACTGAGTTAACAATATTGCCTTCTTCAATGTATTTGGTGATTTGTTTTGCGGCCATAAAGGCACAGTTATATTCAGCTTCTTCAGTTGACGCACCTAAGTGAGAGATAGCAACTACACCTTCGGTATTCGCACTCTTCGCATTTGGGAAATCAGTGACATAACGTCTTACTTTGCCTGACGCTAATGCTTCTTTCATATCGTCATCATTAACTAATGCATCTCTTGCCGCATTAATCACAATGACGCCATCCTTACATTTTGTTAAGGCATCTTTATTGATCATGCCTCTAGTCGCATCCATAAGTGGGACATGGATGGTGATATAGTCACTTCTAGTGAGTAATTCATCTAATTCTACGAATTCTACTTCTTGAAGTAGTTCTTTATATCTTTCTCTTGTCGCCATGCTTGGTTCTGAACCCAAAACTTTCATTCCAAGTTTACTTGCTGCGTCAGCGACCAACGCACCAATCGCACCACAACCGATAACACCTAATGTTTTGCCTAAAATTTCCGTACCAGCAAATGCTGATTTGGCTTTTTCCATGGTTTTATTGATTTCTGGATCTGCCTTATTGGCTTTGACCCATTCCATGGAGCCTCTAATATCTCTAGCAGCAAGAAGCATCATTGCAATTGTCAATTCTTTAACTGCGTTCGCATTCGCACCTGGTGTATTAAACACCACAACGCCTTCTTGAGCAAATCTCTCAAGTGGGATGTT
>JAFZLN010000095.1 GCA_017551465.1 Bacilli bacterium | reverse complement strand
TTCTCTAAGGTAAAGCCATCATACTTACCAGTTGTGTAGTTGTAATTCTTTGTCACTGAGATAAAGATGGTGTTAATTAAAGGATAAAGTAAGAAGATGACAACGAGGATGATAACAGGGGCAAGATAAAGCCACGCTTTCCAGTTGTTCTTACTGGCCACGTCATCAATACCACTAACACGATATGGTTTTTTAACCTTTTTATTACTCGCTAATCGAATAATGGTCTTTCCATCTTCCTGAAGTCCAGGTGTGTATTCTGGCACTTTTTCAGGTTCGACGGTTTTTAAGCCACCAGTGTTATGGGTTTCTTTCTTTCTTCTCTTTAAGAAGCTAAGTAATTCAATACCCATACTGACCTCCTTTCCTATTTAAGATAAATGCGTTCTTCTGTTTCACCATCGAATAAGAAGATCTTGTGTGGTTTCACAGTGAAAGCCACATCTCCTGGAGCGACTTTGTCGTCAGAAGAAATGATCACTCTAAATGATGGTTTTGTGCAATTTGGATTATTAGCGACAACTGAAATATCACGACCCATAACTTGGACCATTTCACAGTTGCCATGTAAAACATTCTTATCGCCTTTAGCGGCAAGGGCGAAGCCTTCTGGACGGATAGCGACATAAATGTCTTTTTCACCTAAATCTTCTTTAAGTTCTAAGACACAGTCATCACCCACCATCACTTTCTTATGGTCAATGCGGCCTTTGAAAACGTTGATTGGTGGAGTACCTAAGAATTGCGCAACGAATAAGTTGGCAGGACTATTGTAAACGTCTTGTGGTCTACCCATTTGTTGCATTTCGCCTAATTTCATAACGACGATTTCATCGGAGATGGACATCGCTTCTTCTTGGTCGTGGGTAACGAACACGGAAGTAATGCCTGTTTCTTGTTGAATACGTCTAATTTCTTCACGGGTTTGTAATCTTAAACGGGCGTCTAAGTTGGATAATGGTTCGTCTAAAAGAAGAACGCGTGGGTGTTTAACTAACGCTCTAGCGATAGCGACACGTTGTTGTTGACCACCAGATAATTGGTTTGGTCTTCTTTGTAAATATTCATCAACTTGGACGAGTTTAGCGGTTTCGTAAATGATATCACGTCTCTCTTCTTTTGTGAGTTTTCTATGGGCAACCGCTTGTGAGGTTTCCTTTTCGACATCAGTGAAATTCAATTCTTCCGCTAAAGCATTTAAGGCTTCTTCAGCTTGGGCTTCACTAGCTCTTAATAATTTGAAGAAGACTTTAACGTTTGTCTTATCGAAATAAACTTTATAGTCAGAGAAAGCTAATTTCTTTTGTGCTAAGAATTTCTTGATGTGTTCTGTTAAGGATTTAGAAACGATTTTGGTAATGGAATAACCAAATGTTTCATAATTATAAGCCGCTTTAATAGCATCAACACAGTCTTGTAAACGGTTATGCGGTAAAGCTAAAACACGGGCCATGATTTCATAACCATGTTGTGTTTTTGTAATAACCGTTTCTTCCGCTTTACCACCGTGATGGTTGGCAGCATTTTTTAAACCACTAATGGTTTCATCAATCATGCTTGTTTGGAAGGCTTTACCTAAACGACCTTTAACGTTGATTTCCACGATTTCATCATCCGCAATGTGATTAATTGTGGCTCTGAAATTGGTATCGAATAAAGCGTCACTGGCTTGTTCTTCTTTTTCATCTTTGAGGTTAACGTTAACAATCTTTGGCATATTTTCCACAAACATCTTCTTGGCGCTTGGGGAAATAGCGTTGAGATTGACTTGGATGGCTAATTCACCACCTTCGCCAGCGCTAGCCTTAACAGCGAATTGTTTGTTGTTGAAGCCACACTTGTTAGCGAGGGACTTAATGGATTTTAAGATACCCGCTTGAACATCGGTTGGTCTCATCTTATATGCGTAATTGAGTTCGTAGTTATAGAATGTGACGAGTGGCACTTCCACTTGTAAGTTGGTAAGTGGGAATTCGATATTCTTATAAATAGTCATGTGAGGATACAAAGCGTAGTTTTGGAAAACTAAGCCAATTCCTCTTTTTTCTGGAGAAAGGTTTGTGACTTCTTGGTCGCCGAACCAAACTTCACCAGAAGTTGGTGTATGTAAACCCGCAATCATGTAAAGAGTTGTGGATTTACCACATCCAGAAGGACCTAATAAACCGACTAAGTTGCCATCTTTGACCACGAAATCGAGGTCTTTAACAGCGATGGTATCACGAATATTCTTTTTCGGATCACCAGGGAAGATTTTTGTTAATTCTTTAATTCTAATTTCCATAGATTAACTCCTTCGACTAATTTATTTAGTGCCGTCATCTTCAACATCTTCGTTGAGTCTAAGACGGATTGCTTTTCTTCTTTCTCTACCAACCTTAATGGCTTTGATTGCTTGAACGATGAAGTAACCACCAACAATCATGCCAACGATTGAGAAGATAATTAAGAGTGGATCGGTTGGGTTGAACACCACGATGGTATTAGCGAATCCACCAACACGCATCGCAATGAAGACGATAGCCGCCACAATTAATGTTGAACCTGCTCCGTAGAGGAGAGCCTTCTTAACGTATTTCTTGTCGTTAACACGTCTGAATTCGTCATTCTTATATTTTTCTTTTAAAACCTTATAAAGAACAAATGCAGCTACAGCGAATAAGGCGATGTAAGTGACAAAGAAGATTACTAAGAAGATATTGTAGTTAAAGACTGTTTCCTTAACGTCATTTCTCACGGTGATATAAGCAAACTTATAACTAATAGCGGATTTGCCTAAAACGGTAGTAGAACCACTTGAGCTTGTGGCGAATAAATCCATTTGAATGGTAATGTTCACTAATTCAAATGTTCTAACTTTTTCCGCAGAGAAATCAGGAGCAACTTTCTTATTCTCTAAGAGAATAGAAACTTTGTTTCCTTTATCGTGATCTAATGTTTGATAAGAAATAACTGTGGAGATTGGGACAGTAATGTCTTTTAATTCACCATTGCTACCTTCATAAATGAAGTGATAGCTAGATAAATATAAGTTATATAAGGAATAACGGATAACTGTGTTACCCTTTTCAATTTGTAATTTGTTTTGTTCGTATAAATCTTGTTTGACATCGAGATATAAGCTATGTGGCTCTGGATACTTATCAGATGTGATGGATAAATTCTTATCCATTGATAATGTGAACATTGAGAAACCAGCAAAAGTAGAACTACCTGTGGATTTGAATGTCACTAAGTGAGATAAGTCTTGCTTTTCACTATAGCCAATAACAGGTTTAATCCAATATGTTTTGGAAGTATCAATGACAGAGTCATTAGAGGCTTTCATAATGTTATGGAAGATAATGGATTCATCATCGATGGATTCACCTGGGCCTAGCTTATAACCAAGTAAACGAGAATAGACTAAAGAAGAAATCTTACCAACGGAGTCATAAGAGTTACCAACTGTATTGGTTAATGGTAAGGCTTCGTAGATTGTTTCTCTTTGACCATTTGTAACTTTGTCATATTGGATGACGAGTGGACGGTCATATTCTTCACCTGTATTTTTATTGTCTTTTTTACAGCCAAGAACAAAACTGATTGGACGACCTAATTCATCGACCAAATCATCGGCTGTACCACCGACATTAGCTTTCTTTAATGATTTGGTTTTGTATGTACCGTATGTAATAGTAGCGGCATCGGTCCAACCATCTTCGAAGACACCCTCTGGTAAGGATTCATCTTCGTAAGCAATTGTGACGTCTGCAGGAACACCAGTGAAGGCGTTTTTAGCAACGTGCTCAATGGTATTAGGAATATAGATACTTGTGATTCTAGGATTTTTGATTTCTTTGCCTTCAACAACGGTAACATCAACCCATTTATTTTTACCGTTATATTCTTCACCATTAGCAGTGACACAGTTAGCTTCGATACCGGTGACTTTGATCACAAAGGTTTCCGCTTGTGTAAGAGTGGATGGTAAACAAACTTCTTTGTTTTGACCACCACCGATAACAAAGGAGACAACACCTTCTAAGATCGGAAGACCTGAATCTTCATCATATTTGTCATAGCCTTCTGGAACCGGTGAGCTTGGTTCACCTGTGAAGTTTGGATCGGTAATTGTAACGATGTAGTTACCTCTACCAGTCTTGAAACCAACAAGTGTTTTGGATCTGAACGAGATATTTAAGGATTGTGACGAATCTGTTGTGGTGCTTTGAACAATACTAGCAGTGAGTTCTTCAGAACTTGCTTCTTCTTCACCAGCAAAATCACTAGCGGTATAGACACGCTTTTGAGATTCGGCTTGTTGCTCGCCTTCAGCATAGTTAGCGGTAAATCCATCTAACTTTTGAGAAAAGGCAAAAAAGCCGCAACCGACAGTAAGTCCAAGCAGCAACAAATGCGACAAGGTTTTTCTAATATTTTTCATATATCAGCCGCCTTATATATTTAATACAACAGTATTATACGTGCGCGCTTATGTGTTTGTCAAATAAATGCCACGTATTTACCACGTAAAAGTGGAAGGTTTCATTATAGAGGTTTCTCCATTTGGAAGTCAACCGCTTCACCATGTAGTTCATTTTTAAGAGTTGCTTCTACATAGTTCATATAAATG
This sequence comes from Bacilli bacterium, assembly GCA_017551465.1. Lineage (GTDB taxonomy): Bacteria > Bacillota_I > Bacilli_A > RFN20 > CAG-826 > RUG14515. Next base: position 661 of record JAFZLN010000095.1, on the reverse strand, counting down.
TTAGCTTTACTCGTATCAATTTCATAAAGGTGAAGCATGTAGTCTGGGAAACCCTGTTTATGTTTAGAAAACGCCATGAGTGTAAATGATATAATGTAGGGTATTCCGAATGTGAATAAAGAAAGTAATAATTCACCAAAGATAAAAATGGCGCTTCTAGCGGTAAATCTCGCAAATGTTGGTGATAACATACGATCATCAATAAGACCAATTCGATATAAAGCTTTGCCTAAAGTCATTCTTCCTCTTCTTAGGAATAATGGCGGGACAAAATAAACTAGAATACCCGCTAAAATGTAAGCGGATGGAAGTTCAGCGAATACTAAATAGTTAAATTCAACACGGTATAATTCACGATATTCAGTGACATTCGCGGTCAAGAATGGTAAACATCTTTTTTCAACAAACTTCGCATAAACATCTTTATAGAAGTATTGTCTTTTTTCAGCGTCGTTAGCTAACGTTTCATTAGGAACGATATTATCTCCATCTTTAACAAAATAATGGATACCGTCATTGTTAACTGTTTCTAATCTAATGGATTCGTAATATGAAACTAGTTCATTATAGCGTTCAGCTGGAACAACATCAGGATTACTGCAATAATCGATAAATTGATTGATAGAGTGCACTACTTTGCCGATTCTTCCCGATACATCAT
>JAFZLN010000094.1 GCA_017551465.1 Bacilli bacterium | reverse complement strand
ATTGATTTAATCCCACTTAACAAAGTTAAATTTGGGGATTGGGAATATAAAACTGTCGCCTCTAATAGTGGCGACGCGGCATTCACATATATTGTCCGTGCCATTAAAGATGCAATGGATCATAAAATTGATGCAGTCACTACCGGACCTATTAATAAAGAATCACTTCATATGGCAGGTCACCTATATAGTGGCCATACCGAGATATTCGCAGAATATACCGGCACAAAGAAATATGCGATGTTATTAACATCAAAACAATTAAGAGTTATCCACGTCACTACACATGTCCCACTAAGACAAGCGTGTGAAATGATTAAAAAAGAAAGATTACTTAATGTTATCAAAATCGCAGATGATGCGATGAAATCAATTGGGATTAAAAAACCAAGAATCGCAGTTGCAGGATTAAATCCTCACGCTTCTGAAAACGGCTTATTTGGTGATGAAGAAGAAAAAGAAATTATCCCAGCGGTTAAAGAAGCACAAGAACAAAGATTTAATGTTGAAGGACCAATCCCACCAGATACAGTCTTTGTTAAAGCAATGGGCGGACAATATGATATCGTGGTCGCTATGTATCATGACCAAGGTCATATTCCTCTAAAATTATCTGGATTTAAACTTAATCCAAAAACTGGACAATATGTTTCTATGAGCGGTGTGAACTGTACACTTGGTTTACCAATTATTAGAACTAGTGTTGATCATGGCACAGCGTTTGGTAAAGCTGGTGAAGGCAGAGCTAACGAAGAGAGTATGATTGACGCGATCGATATCGCAATCTTAATGGCGGAAAATAGAAAATGAAAAAGTATAAAATAGGCTACACAGATGGTGTATATGACATGTTTCATGTCGGACACCTTAATATGATTGAAGAAGCAAAGAAACATTGCGACTATTTAATTGTCGGGGTTCACTCTGACAAAATTGTTGAAGAATATAAACATCGTAAGACAGTAATTAATGAGAACGATAGAGTTCGTATCATCGGCGCCCTTAAAGCGGTAGATAAAGTTGTCTTGAACCAAACAAGAGACAAATTAAAACTCCATGAAATGTATCACTTCGATGTCGTCTTCACTGGAAGTGATTGGCAAGGCACCGAAAGATGGAACAACTTTGAAAAATTATTAAAAGAAGTTGGAGTGGATGTTGTCTATATTAAATACACAGATGGAATCTCTACAACCCAACTTAGAGAGCAATTAGGAGAAAAAAATCTTGCTGAGCAAGATAAGAAATAATTCTATTGTTGTTGATTAGAAGCAGCCTCATTCTTAGGCTGTTTTTTAATACTATAAATCCACTTGAATAATAGATTATAAGCATACGCTACTGGTGGTGCACCAAATAAGAAAATAAGATACCATGCCCAAGTTGGAAGAGCGTCAATGTTGCCAGTTTGTTCAACCGCTCGCATCACCATAATGTGGAATAAATAAAGCTCTAATGAGCATGTACCTAAATATGAAAGAGGATATTTGATGTAATTAAGAATCTTCTTTTCTCTTAAGAAAGAATATGGCACCACCATTAGAATCCATCCTGCTGCAAGCATTAATCTTCTTAACATAGTTAGATATTCTGGATAGATGAATACTGCACCAACCATTAAGCCAATCGATAAGATAGTGGCGATGATGGTCATATATAAAGGGATATTTCTTTCTTTCTTGGTTAAGAAATCAAAGGCTAAAATACCAAATAGGAAAACAATGATTCTTGTCCATTCACGATTGAATAAAATAATAGGTTCGATCCTAACTACGTAGGCGATTATCTCAACAATTGCAAAAATAGACATAAGTCCGATTGTGAGCCAATGTTTGGTTTTTTTGTCTCCAATATATAGAAGCGGGAATACTGCATATAAGACAAAAATAAATGAAACATACCACGCAAAAGTTCCATGTTTTATCCATAAATTAAGAGTAGTGACATTTAAGATATATTCCCAAACACCATCTTTTAAGAACCCAAAGTCATACCAGCCATAAAAGATAATTGCGACAATTAAATATGGAATGAAGACTCTTTTAATTCTGTTTAGATAGAAGTGTTTAGCTCCGTTTTTAGGGAATGAGAACGATAAACCGATTGCAGAGAAGAATAAGAATAAATCAACTCCGCCAGGGCCCATATATCCAAAGAAATCAAATACTGGTTTAACTGGGTTAGTTCCTGCTATTGGAATAATTGCGGTTAGATGATAAAAGACAATCCAAATTGCGGCGAGGCCAAATAATTCCAAACGGAATTTTAGAAGTGACTTTGTAGTAAATTGAGCGGTCTTATCCATAATATTATTTACTTAAGTAAATATCTGTATATGATTTACAGTTTTGATCTTTATAGTCTCCAGTGAATTTTAACTTCACATCTCTTCTTTGTGCTTTATATGGATCGTCTTTAGATGGCAAGTCATTGAAGAACTTATATAAGTCTTCTTTGGTGTACATCTTATCGCCCGGCATCATCTCTTCAACATTATCAATGGTCCAGCCTCTAGAAGAATATCTTTCGCGGTCCGCTAAAACAAATCCGACTTTTCGATCCAAATCCAAATAACTAAGATAGGCACTTGAGTAATCGGTGATGAGACTATCACAGATTGTGTACAAAATGTTGTTGCTGATATGTAAATCACTCAAGAATCTATTTGTTAAAAAATAAATATTATCCATGTTTGGAGGAATGATTACTCCGTTTTGGCAATGATGTAATTTTATAAGCAAAATCTGGTTGTTTTTCCCTAAAATTTCATTTAATTTTGCCAATTCTTCATTATTTAAATTGATTGGAAATTCTTCTTCAAAATAAGAAAGACCACTTGCGTCTTGGTGCCTAAAAGTAGTCATTGACACTATTAGGCTTTGATTCTTATATTCTTTAACACCTAGTTTTTCTAGGAACATTTTTTTATCTAAATTTGCGTGAAACATTTCATCGCTTCTAGGCATACCAGCGATAACTTCATTGTGGTGAGCAAAGATTGGATATTTTTTATCTATAATTTGCTTCGCATACACAGTTCTGACAATAATATCTAACTTATTTTCTTGTGGTTCACCAAATAAATAGTTGTAGAAGTCAGTACAATCTTTTACCGGAAACTCTCCGTGTGCTGTGTAGACGACATGCACATGTTCTGGAAGTTTTAATTTTCTCCAGTAGTTTATATATGAGAAAAATATGACCTTAGCTTTTAATGAATAACGGTAAAGTTTTAGTTTGTTTTTACAGTAGAGGACTTCGCTTTTATCAACACCATAAAGTGTGCATCTTTTTGACATTTCTTTAGATGCGGTAACATATT
>JAFZLN010000093.1 GCA_017551465.1 Bacilli bacterium | reverse complement strand
TGGATGTTGAATTTTTCAATAATCTTTTCAGTAATTCGATCTCCGCCCCATTCAAAATAACGGCTAGAGAATAAACTAGAACCACCCACCAAAGACACTGTTGTGGTATTACTACCAATATCAACTAGGATATAGGAATGAGGCATATTTGGATAAGAATTAATAAGTTCAGTCGCGGCTAAGGAAGAGACAACGTTTCTTCTAGAAACCATGCCACCACTCATTAAGACTGATTGATAGTTATCGACTAAAACACTTGGCAAGGTTTGCACCTTCGCGCTCACGGTAAGCGTGCTAGAACTTTCGCCCATTGGTGGACGAGCAAAGATTCGACCTTGGTCTAATGTAAATGATTCAGGAACGACATCCACTAGCGCTTTATCATTTAATGGATAAGCACTATTTCTAATTAAGGCATAGATATTTTTAATATCGAGGTTACTAATCTTGCTATCTTCGGTAACAACGGTGGTTACTTGTCTAGTTTGATAAATACCTAAGCTATATGGTGGTAAGCAAAGTAAGACATCAGAGATGTTAAGTCTTAATTTAGCAGAAGGATCGGTGAATTCACGAATACTACCGATGGTTGTGGCCACTTTATTAGCGTCAACAAAGTTGCCTCCTTCAATGCAGTTTCCATAAGGTTTTGTGAGTGTATACAAAACGTAAATCTGGCCGTCAATTTCATAACCAACGACTAATTTTAATTTCTTGCTTCCAAGTTCTATAGCGGCGATAGGTTTATCCATAATAAAATACCAATTTTCTATATTTTAAATAACTTTTTGCTAATATACAACAAATTAACTATTTATTAGTTAAGAAAGGTCTATTCGCAGTATTATTGCACTTAATATCTACTAATAAAACACTGAAAAACCACTAATAAATAAAAGAAGTCGCAATGTCACTTACGACTTCGGTCCATGAGGAAATGGACAAATAAGGAGAAATTTTTATTAATAAGATGATAGATCAACACTATCTTCTTCTAATAACTCAGGTTGTTCCGCTTCCGCTTTCTGTGCTTGAGTGGTAATTTCACGTAAGGTAATGTAGGTTGGAACAGCAACGATGGCACCTAGCGTTACTGCCGCTAAGAAACAGATTCCTAACTTACGGAAACGGTAATACATACCCTTATGATGGAATTTGACTAATTTGTCTTTCATAACCATGATTGTTGCCCCCTTTCTTTTCTTGCAATAATCCTTAGTTTTGCACTAGCACTGCGGTGATTAAATTCTAATTCACTTTCGCTAGCGGTAATCGGTTTATGATTAATAAGGATGTAATCCTTTTCTTCTTCGAGCATTGGGCCGTCAAATCTATTACCCACACTCACGGCCGCGTCTTTGAAGATGTTTTTAACAATTCTATCTTCACCACTGTGGAATGTTATCACGGCCAATCTTCCACCTGGTTTTAAATGTTTTAAGGCTGCCTTTAAGGCTTTTTCTAAGACATTGAGTTCGTCGTTGACGGCGATTCTTAATGCTTGGAATACTTGTTTCGCGGGATGCCCCACTTTCTTAAGCTCTTTCATTGGTTTGCTTCTTTTGATGATGTCCACTAATTGGAACGTTGTTTCAATCGGAGCGGATTCACGAGCTTTAATGATGTTTTTAGCGATTGAGAAGGAATATTTCTCTTCTCCATATATTTGGAAGATTTTTGTTAAATCTTCTAATGAATAAGTATTAATGATTGTGTAAGCGGTCAACTCTTGTCTTTGATCCATTCTCATGTCTAGGCGTGCGTCTTCTTTATAAGAGAATCCTCTTTCTCCTTTATCAAATTGTGGAGAGGAGACACCTAAGTCCATTAAGATTCCATCAACTTCAGCAATGCCTTTGTCTTGAAGAATTTCTTCAACGTGAGAGAAATTACTTCTAACTATCTCAAAGTTATTTGAGATTTTGGCTAATCTGGCTTGGGAAGCGACGATAGCTTCCTCATCTTGGTCCACACAGATGAGATGGCTTTTATTATCTAAGCGAGACAATATCTCGCTACTATGTCCACCTCTTCCGACAGTTAGATCAAGGTATGTGCCAGATGATTTGATGTTTAGACCGTTTATAACTTCGTTAAGAAGGACGGGAATGTGTTCATCCATATTAGTCCCTCTTAGCATCAATATCTTCTGCTAAAGCTTCGAAAGAGTCTTTAACGCTTTCTTCGTATTCGGCGTATTTGGCTTTATCCCAAACTTCGATATGGTCGCCAATACCGAGAACGATGACTTCGCGTGAGATATTGTACTTGTTGAGTAAGGCGGTTGGTAATTGCACTCTTCCTAATTTGTCGACTTCCATTTCGTAAGTACTGGCAAATTGGATACGGAGATAGTCACGGACTTTTTGTTGATTAAATGAAAGTCTAGAGAATTCTTTAACGAGTTCGTGGTATCTTTCTTCGTTATATAAAGATAAGGAACCGTCAAAGCCTTTCATAATGTAGACTTTATAGCCTAATTCTTCTCGCATTTTACGAGGTATCATTAAACGGCCTTTTTCATCTAAGCTATGAGCAAAACTTCCGAAATACATTATTTCCCACTTTCTCCCACTGTATTACCACTGGTGACTATATTATCACACCTAATTAAGCGAATTGCAATATATATTTAAAGAAATATTTAGATAAAGAAAAAATCCCATTTTTTGGATGGGATTTATACTTTAACTTCTTAAGAAGTTATTTTATTAATTAGTCATCGAATTCAATGTTATCAAGAACGTCGAATGCACTGTTACCTTTATGACTTTTTTCTTTGAGGAAATCTTCTTCACTTAGAACACGATAGCCATTACCACTTTTTGGTAATTTGGCTCCACTTTTGACGATATTATGTGGAACTTCCGCTAAGATGAGAGCCAGGATATGTGGATCTAAATCTATTTCCACGTTTGGCTCATAATAGCAGTCTTCTGCTTCATCGTCTTTAGAATCGGTGAAATAGAAAGAATCATGGAACTTCACATCAAGAGGAACATCTTCAAGTGTATAAGAGCAAGAGGCTACAACATGAGCGTTACCACTTATCACACACTGTAAGACATCACCAAATTCAGTGGCCACCACTGTGACGCTGCAAGATTCAATTCTTTTGACGTGATTTTCATCAAAAGTTTGTTTGCTAAAATCCAACTCTTCAGTGAAGGTTTGACTTTTTTGCTCTGGTAATGTCGCACGATTTAATTTCATTAACTACGGATCTCCGCTTTGAAGTTACGTGATAATTCGAACTTAATCTTTTCTTCGGCGTCACTAACTTCTTTTTCAGTTAATGTGCCATCTTCCTTACGGTAAGTGACAGAGATGGCCATGGACTTTTTGCCTTCAGCAATGTTAGCGCCTTGATAAATATCAAAGACTTCACAGCCAACGACATAAGAGCCACCGACTTTCTTCACGGCTTTGACTAAATCACCAGCGGCAATGTTAGCGTCTAAGACGAAAGCTAAGTCTCTAGAAACACTTGGGAATTTAGAGATTTGAGCCATTTTAGTTTCACTAACTTTAGCGTCTAATAAGGCTTCGAGATCCATTTCTAAGACAACAGCGTTGGTCTTACCTAAATCATATTTTTCAATTTGATTTGGATGGAGTTCACCTAAAACACCAATCTTCTTATTTTGGAAGATGATGTTAGCGGCTTTACCTGGATGGAGTTCATGGCCTTCATCCACAAATCTATCAAATCTATAACGAGTTGGTTCAACACCTAAGATGGTGAACAAACCTTCCACAAGACCTTTCATATGGAAGAAGTTATAGTTTTCTTTCACTAATTGACCTTGTCTAATATCTTGACCCACTAAAACGATAGCGAGGTGTTCACTTCTACTTTGTTTAGAAATCATATTGCTTGTTTCAAATAAAGCTAAGTTCTTATTTTGTCTGGCGACGTTATAAGAAGCAGCGCCTAATAAGGAGGCTAAGATATGAGTTCTGAACACTTCTCTTTCATCGGTTAATGGATTAAGGATGACATAATGTTCTTCCTTATTTAATAAGTTGAAGTCATTTTGTTTCTTCTTAGAAACAAGAGAATATGTTAAGCATTCGTCTAAACCTTGGGAAAGGAGATAACTACGAATGTTCTTTAAACGTTTTTGTTTTAAGGTAAGCATACCCACTTTAGTGTCTAAGCAAGGCAAGATACTCTTCACATGTTCAAGACCTAAAAGACGGATGACTTCTTCGCTTAAGTCAGCGTCACAAGTGACGTCTAAACGATATAATGGGACTTCGGCGAGGAATTCATTATCGTTAACGAATTCAAGTTTGAAGTTAAGTCTTGTTAAGACGTTAACGATTTCTTCTTTAGAGAATTCTGTACCAAGACGGTCGTTAATCTTTTTAACGGAAGTTTTGATCTTGTCAACTCTTGGTTGTTCATTTTGATAATGAACATTATTGCTATTCTCTTTAGCGTCACATAATTCGTTAATTAAGCTTGCGGCATAATTAAGAACAAATTCACTTTGGAAGTGATTTGTGCCTTTAACGAATCTTTGAGAAGATTCACTGCTTAAACCTAATCTATTAGAAGTATGACGGATAGAAGCTCCATCAAATGAAGCGGCTTCAATGTAGATGTTCTTGGTGTTTTCATCAACAGCGCACGCTAAGGAACCCATTACACCACCTAAACACATTGGCTTATTGTCACAGCAAATGACGATATCTCCTGGAATGACTTTATAGGTCTTTTCATCAAGGGCGACGAAATCGCCTTCATAGTCATCTTGAGCATAAAGTTCCGCTTTCGCGAGTTTATCCGCATCATACATATGTAATGGTTGACCAGTCATGAGCATGACATAGTTACCAATATCAACGATATTGTTGATGCTACGAACACCCATCGCCATTAAGTAGTCACTCATCCATTTTGGAGATGGTTTTGTGACAATACCTTTAATTTCTTTACCAGAGAATTGGGAACATCTATTTGTTTTAGAGCCCACCACTAATTTGGTTTTGAAATCTTCTTTAGCGTTGACTTTTGGTAAAGTCACTTTACGTTCAT
>JAFZLN010000092.1 GCA_017551465.1 Bacilli bacterium | reverse complement strand
TGCTTTTACTGAGCAAGGCATCTATATGCTTATGACTGTATTAAAAGGTGAATTAGCCGTTAAACAAAGTAAAGCTTTAATTAGATTATTCAAAAGAATGAAGGATTATATTGTAGAGTCAAATAATCTATTAACCACTAGAGATATCTTGGAACTATCTAATCAAATTAATAAGAATACTAGAAGTATTGAATCTCTTAAAAGAAAGGATGCCACTATAGACAAGAAACTAGCTAAAGTAATGGATAACTTTATTGGTCCATCAACTTATAAAAACTTTTTAATATTAAACGGACAAAGAATAGAAGCTGATATCGCTTATCAAACAATCTATTCTTTAGCAAAGTCCTCTATCTATATTATTGATGATTATATTGGTGTTAAAACATTACACCTTTTATTATCAGTAGATAAGAATATACAAATAACTATTGTTTCCGATAATGTTTCTAGAAATCCTATTCAGCTAGAATACATAGAAGAATTTAAAGAAGAAACAGGCATCAATCTTATAATGAAACCATCTAATAGTAGATGCCATGATCGTTTCGTTCTTATTGATTATGGCACTGATAATGAAAGAATCTATCTATGTGGGTCATCTAGCAAAGATGCGGGTAAAAAAGCCACAACAATTACGGAATTCAGTAAAGAGTATATTAATCATGCTTTCTTTGACAAACTAATAAAATAAATAATCTTACATATTTAATCTTTTATTATTTTTGCTTAAAATATACGCATGGCTAAAAATAAGACTGATAACACCAAGGAAAAAGATAAGAAACCATTATGGAAGAAAGTATTCCTTGGTTTTGTTTTTATAGATGTAATAGTGGGTCTAATATTTATGATCTGCTATTTAAAGGGATGTACTCCATTTAATAAGGCATCATCTATATCATCATCCTCAGTAGTGGATACCACTGATTATCACGAGTTAGATAATAGGTTTAAGCAAATAGTTAAAACTCAAATGGAAAATGATGGTTTTGGTAGTGATGAAGTTGATAGCGTGGTCGCAGTAACATATATGGATAACGCTCCAACATCGTTTGATATTAGAATCAGCGCCACTAGTATGGGTTATTTATATAATTTAAATATTAAAGGCGTTCAGTACAAAGAAGGTACTGATACTTTAGTATCGTACCTACTTTGTAACAATGAGATTGAAGGCGAAACAAATCTCTATAGGGAACAAATTAAAGGATATGAGTATATAGCGCAAGCGGGTATGTATGTCACAAGCGTTCCTATTTCAGGTACAACTGAACATAAAACAGGATATGAACTTATTGATAATAATTTCCATGTTCGACAATTGATAGAATATAAAGCAGATAGTAGTGGTGAATTAAATGGTTATCAAACAGTAATCTTTGAAGAAGGTATGCCTTTTTATAATTACTATTCTTATTTAAATAAGTAATTGTGATATCCTTATATCGGATACATGAAAAACTATAAATATTTGATTATTCCTACTCTTTTATTTTCATTACAGTTAACATCATGCAATAAGAATAAAGAACTTTTCGTTATTCCTCCTACGGAAGAAGGTAAAGTTCAAATCCACTCGATGATACAAAGAGTATTCATTAATGGTCCATTAGAGGATGTTAATCTCTATGTTAATGGTTCTGAAGAGTTATCTAGACCACAAGAAGTATCATTCTCCTGGCATAATGAATTTAATCAAGACTGCACTGTATATCTATCAGAAAATAAAGACTATTCTGATAGTGTGACCTATCCAGTGGGTAATAGAAATAGAATCTCTTTTAATAATCTTAAAATAGGTACAACATACTATTTCTATGTTGATACACCAGAAAATGAAATCATCTATGAAGAAAGCTTTACTGTTTCTAGTGAGATTATTAGAAATATGCATATCTCTGGTGTCACTAACGCTAGAGACTTAGGGGGATACCCAATAAGTGGTAATAGAACACTTAATCAAGGTTTAATTTATCGTACAGGTAGATTAAATGAAAATGATGAAGAAACAGTGGTTAATAAAATTACCAATAACGGTATATCTACTATGGTTAATGATCTAAAGATTAAAACTGAAATAGACTTAAGACGTATTGATAATAACGAAGTAGGGGGATTAACCGAAGGTATCGGTGTACTAGGGGATACCGTTAGTTATTATCAATGTCCTATGGACTACTCATATGATTTCATGGGTGGTGAATTAAATGATTCATCGTTAAGAAAACTATTTACTATCTTAGGCAATAAAGATAACTATCCTTTGTTCTTCCACTGCTCAATAGGCACTGATAGAACAGGATATGTCGCTTATTTAATAAATGCCTTCTTAGGCGTATCAGAAGAACACCTATATAGAGATTATCTATTCTCTAACTTTGCTAATATCGGAGGTAAACGTAGTATCTCCTCTATTGAGAATAACTATCCAGCGGTTATCAAATCTTATAAAGGTGATAACTTACAAGAAAAAGCTAAGAATTATCTATTGGATAAAGGTGTTAAACAAGAAGAGTTAAACACTCTTAAAGAAATGATGGTTCCAGAAAGATAATTTGCCATAAAGAAACAAAACATACGTCTAGTAGTGGCTTGAATATGATTTTCCATTAACGATTAAATAAGAAAAAGAAAGCATTTAACAAGACAGCATTAAACCATTATAGCGACTAACACGGCATTTTATATACTTTGATTCAATATTAATATTATTTAATTATATTCAGGTTTTATGTTTTATAATTAAATAACACACAAAATTGTGTAAAAAACTCTACAAAATAATGTTGTGTAAGTATTTTTTATATGTTTTAATAATTGTGTCAGCTGTAGTGCACATATAGCGGACTAGGAGGGTTTACAATGGCAACCACATTCGGAAAGGAGCTTCGAAAATTGCGTATTGATAAGGATGAAACAATCCATATCATGGCTAAGAAGTTGGGCATCTCTATTTCTTATCTTTCTGCAATCGAAGCTGGTAATAGAAACATCCCGAACGGAATGGTCGATAAGATTATCGAAAAATATCGCTTAAACAAAGAAAGGAGCGAGATTATGAGACAAGCAGAAGCTGAATCGTCTAAAGAAATTGATATTGATTTATCAGCTGTTACTGTTGAGCAACGCAAACTTGTTTTCGCTTTATCAAGAAAACTTAATGATATCTCAGACGAAGACTGTCTCGATATTCTCAAAAAATTAAAATAATGAGCAAAAGTCGAGTTAGCCCTATGAGTAGGGTAGCAATTAGAAATTATGCTATAAAGATTAGGCAGTTACTTGGGTATAAAAATACCGATTATATTCATGCGCCAAAACTCTTTGATATGTTATCTATTTTATTTGCAAAACAAGGACTCGACTTTGACTATAGAATTATGCCTGATGACCACGAAGTCTTCTACGATAAGGAGGAGGCTTATACGGATATGTCTTCAGGCATAATTTATATTAAAGAAAGTGTTATGGAACAAGCTTGCCGAAGATCATATAGACGTGGCGCATTTACTTTAATTCATGAACTTGGACACTATCTACTTCATTATTTACAGAATGATGTAAGACTAACAAGAATTGCTGATGATGTATATTTGCCACCATATTGTGATCCAGAATGGCAAGCAGACACTTTTGCTTCCGAATTTCTCATGCCTTATGACGAATGCATCAATTTAGGGCCCGAAGAAATTAGGAAAGTATATCATGTTTCAAGAAAAGCATCGGAGGTGAGATACAATAAAGTCCAAGAAGAAGAAGTTAGCAGGCAATTCGCAGAAGAACTTCATAAGAATAACGGCGATATTTAATATATTTAGTGCTAAAAAAATCACAATTGCTGGCACAATCGTGATTTAGAGATATGCTGAAGCACATCAGGTAAGTACATATTAGCATATCTCGTTTGAATAATTAAGCACGAAAAACGTGCATGGAGTTTAAATAAATATGTTAAGAAAATGTACAACTCCCTACTTAAGGGACGTCTACTTAGCGTACCTCATAACTGACGCTAGACGAACAACAATTGATGAATACCCCATAATTGAGGAATGGATGGTTGCCACTGAACCACCAAAAGAAATAATTCAATGGGATAGGCGATGTGATACAATCGACCATGAAAAAACTGCAATATCGTTTTATTGTTGTGATCCTGGATTTCAGCCGATTCTAAACAATCCGAAAAACTATGTCGATAAATTTAAAAAATATCAATGCTTAATTGGGTTGGATGCATCACCATATGACAACATGCCAATTGTTGTTCAAAAAAGTCAAATCTTTCTAAATCTAGCCTGCACATACTTCTATGGCTCTAAAGGGATTAAGATAATCCCAAACGTTAGGTTAGGAGATGATAGAACTCTATCTTCATTAGAGGCCTATCCAAAACATACATTAATTGCCATTGGCACTCATGGATTCACAAAAAGAATTGATAATAGAGTAATATTTGCCAAGCAAGTCCAAAGACTAGTAGATGAATTAGAACCGTCTGGTATTTGTGTGTATGGTCCTGCGACTGAAGAAATATTTGGATACGCGAGACTTAAAGGAATACCTATCTATCAATATGATTCCTACACAATGAAAGAAAACGCTAAAGACAAGAAGCGCAAGCTTTCTGAGGGCGAACATGAAAGGTAACAATTCATTGTTTGGCGCTAAGAAGAGACCAAAACTTCCTGATGGCATTAGTCGCAGCCAACGAAACAGAATTGAGCGTGGGTATCGTAAAATTGATGATCACTTAACCGACAAAGATATTAGTGGTGCAATTAGAGATATTAATGGAAAACCAATCACGAGAAAAAATGGTGTTCCATTCCAGCACGAAAAAGAAGTTGATGATGCTATTCGCGGTTTGAAGAAAGAAAGAGATTCTTTGATTAAGTCAATCAAGAATCCAAAACTTACACCAGAAGTTAAAAAATCAATCAAAGATGCGATTAATGAATTTGACATCAAAATAAAAGATTGGGAAAAATATAAGAAAGGAAATATCTAGTTATGTCAAAAACCATTAAAGAAATGTACAATGAGGAATTCATTGAGAACCCAGAAACATCGCTTGTAAAGCACTACAATTCAGTTTTGAATAAAACTCCAGATGAATTAAACTTGGAAGATATATGTATGCTGGTAAGACAAGAATTCTTTTTGGAAATAGCTGTTCCAAAAGCTGTGAAAATTCTTGAAAGCAATCATTCTGCTGGCGACAACTATGATTATTCTCTTTTAGTGAATTTATCCAATGTTGAATCATCATTGTTTGAATATAAAGATATCATTTCAAATTTGATAAATGTTTTAGAAAAAGACTATAAAAAAATCACATTCGAATTAGAAAGTGATGAACAAGATTATTTGAGTTCAATTGAAAAACTTAAAGAAAAGATTAAATAAAACAAAAGCCCTACAAATCCTTTGAAACTTGGAAATGTTGGGCTTTATTCATTTCTGGCTTCTTTTATTCAACTGGATCTAAGAACTTTTCAAATTGTTCCTCTTAAAAAATGATATAAAGCCAGGTGTAAAACCTGGTCTTTTTTGTTATAGTGTTTCATATATGGAAATCTATCACGGTAATATTGTCTATTCTGAATCAGTTAAATCACTTAAAGAAATTAAGTCTGGCTATATTATCGTCGATAATGGTGTTATTCAAGGTGTCTATGATAAATTACCAGATGAATTTAGTAAGTACAAAGTCATAGACTTTGGTAACAATATCATCATCCCAGCCTTTAATGATTTACACGTCCATGCGCCTCAATATCCTCAAAGAGGGATTGCCATGGATGTTTTATTATATGATTGGCTTAATCAATATACTTTCCCATTAGAGGCTAAGTATAAAGACGAAGCTTTTTATAAATCCGTCTATAGTGCCTTTGTTAATGACTTAATTAAACATGGTACGATGCACGCAGTGGTGTTCGCGACTATCCATAGTCCCGCTTCTGATTATTTAGTAAGTGAATTAGAAGCTAAAGGTATTAAAGCTTATGTTGGTAAAGTCAACATGGATAAAGATAGTCCAGATTATTTAGTGGAAACCACTGATGCATCTGTTAAGAACACTGAAGAGTTTATTAAGAAACATATTAACAATAAGTACGCTAAACCTATATTAACTCCAAGATTCGCTCCTACTTGTTCTTATGAAATATTAAAGAAACTCGGCGAACTCGCTGATAAATATGATGTTGGCTGTCAAACCCATATTGTTGAATCATTATGGGAAAAAGAAGAAGCTAAGAAATGCTTTACTGGTTGTAGATGTGACATGCAAATCTACCAAGAAGCAGGCTTACTTAAACATAAGCCATTTATCGCCGCGCATTTCATCTATCCTTCTAAAGAAGACATTGAACTATTAAATAAATGTGGTGGTTATGCAGTGACATGTCCTGATGCGACCACGAATGTTATAGCAGGTATCATGCCAGCAGGCAATTTAATCGATACGGGCATCAATTTAGCCATTGGTAGTGATATCGCTGCGGGCTCATATTTAGGCATATATAGACAAGTCGCCAGTGCGGTACGTCTTTCTAAAATCAAATCACTATATGAACAAGATAATAGAACTATCAGCTTTGAAGAAGCCTTCTATATGGCGACATTAGGCAGTGGCGAAATCTTTGGTAAAGTTGGTAGCTTTAAAAAAGGCTATGACTTTGACGCTTTAGTAATTGGCGATTTACAAGATCCATTTATGGAACTACCCCCTAAACAACTAGTGGAAAGATTCTGCTATTCAGGCGATGTAACAAGTATTAAAGCAAGATTTTTAAGAGGGAAATCAATTTAACATAAAATAACGTTTAATATATTTGACATTAACAATAGTTGACATTATAATAAAGACATGGAAAAACTGTTGTTTTTAGGAAACGCTATAAAAGAAAAGAGACTTGCTCTTAACATCAGAATGGATGATTTGGCTAAAAACGCTAACATCACTAGAGCAACTCTATGGTCCATCGAAAAAGGCAGTTCAAATTGCTCAATTGGCACAGTCTTTAAATTGATGGATATTTTAGGCTTGGATTTCAGTCTAGTTAATCAAGAAAATGACAATAATTTAAGAAATAGGGCAACCAGAATCAATACCGCACTAGACAAGAAGATTAATAGATTTGTCATTATGTGTGTTGAACAATATGCTTTATCTAAAAACAAAAGCAGTGGAGAAGCTTACAAAGAAATGTTAAAAAGCGGTGTTGTTAAAGAACTTGAGAACGATTATGAAGACTTGCATGGTATGTCCGCTCCGTATTTAAACGACTATATCGAGTCGCTAATAAATTGAGGTTTTTATGATTTTATATCACGGTTCAAATGTAGAAGTTGAGGATCCAAAAATTATATCCGCCGATAAAGGAAGAGATTTCGGCTTTGCTTTTTATCTAACTCCAATTAAGGAACAAGCTGAAAGAATGGCTAAAAGAAAGCAAAAACAGATGAAAAGCGAAAATGCTATCGTCAGCATTTTTGATTGGAACGAAGACAAAGAAAACTTTAATTATAAATGCTTCCCTAACCCAGATCTTGAATGGCTAGAAATAGTTATCAAATGTAGAAGCGATTTGAAATACAAACACGGATTTGACATCGTCGAGGGAAAAATAGCGGACGATTCAGTTGGTGAAACAATCTTGTTTGTTATTGATGGTGTTATGAAAAAAGAAGATGCTTTAGAAAGGCTTAAATTCCAAAAGATCAATTCCCAAATTGCCTTTTGTAGTGAAAAGTCGTTAAAATCCCTAACGTTTCTTAAGAGCTATGAGGTGAAATAGTGGAACACGTCTTGGCTAAAACCATTCTTATTTCAAAAGTCACTGAGCTTATCGCCGATAAGTATAAGATTTCTATTGAGGATGCTAGGAATGAGTTTTATCTTTCTGAAGTAGCGACCTTGCTTGATGATGATGAAACTGGCTTATATGGCGAGTCTCCACTTTATGTTTTTTCTTTGTTTGAAAAATACAAAGCAAAGCCAGCATTTATTTGGGATTTAGATGGAACCTTATTAGATTCCTAT
Organism: Bacilli bacterium; assembly: GCA_017551465.1. Lineage (GTDB taxonomy): Bacteria > Bacillota_I > Bacilli_A > RFN20 > CAG-826 > RUG14515. The sequence goes on along the minus strand of JAFZLN010000092.1, from coordinate 220 downwards.
GACATTATCGTTAATAGTCTTTGTAAAATTTACAAAGAGAAGTTTGGTATTGAGTTAGACAAAGAAGAAGTTCATAAGGAAGTCATTAGATATTCTGTTGGTCATTTCTTAGATAGAATGGAAAAACAAACAGGCATCTTATTCCAAGACTTAAAAGATAGATATTCCCAAATCAGTGGTGAAGAGAAACTAAAGATTAAACCAATGAAGCACACTAAAG
>JAFZLN010000091.1 GCA_017551465.1 Bacilli bacterium | reverse complement strand
GGAGTCTCAAAAAGAAGCTGTAAAAGAAGGCTTTCTTGCCTCAAACATTTATATAAATTTTTACTCTCTCGAGGCTATGTAAAGGACAATCCTTTTGTCTTTGTGACAACCCCAAAAACTGAGAAAAGATTGCCACATGTTCTTTATAAAGAACAAATTGAAGAGATTTTTAAACAAAATCGCAAGAGAACTGACGAACTTGCAGAGCGGGATCAAGCAATTTTATCGGTCTTATATTTCTCGGGAATTCGTGCCTCTGAATTATGTGCGATTAGGCTTCAAGATTTAAATTTAAGACAACGTTATATTCGCGTTATCGGTAAAGGTGATAAAGAGAGAATGGTCCCATTTTCTGAAGAATGCAAAAATGACGATGAGAAATATATTAACCATTCCCGTAAAGAGTTCTTATCACACACAAAATTAATGCCGCCTGAATTATTTTTAACTAAAGACGGTAGTCCTCTTTCAGTGAGAACTTTAGAAAGAATTTTAGATGCGATTGAAACCAAAACTGGGATGTTTGTGAATCTCCATCCTCATGTTTTAAGACATAGTTACGCGACTCACTTACTAGAAAACGGAGCGGACCTCCGTATTATTCAAGAACTTTTAGGCCACGAAAGTATTAACACCACTCAGATATACACTCATGTCAGTGAAGAAGCGATGGTGGACGCCTATAACTCAGCATTCCCTAGAGCCCATAAAAAATAGAAATAAAAATTTATATTTTTGTTATTGAGAATATTTTTTTGTTTTGCTATCATTATACCGCTCTATAAAATATAGAGACTACACACACCGTGAATTCAACTCCATTGTCTCACATTATATATGTGAGGGTAGTTGTTCGAAGCGGTGGAGGCTAAACATAAGGAGGCTCAAATGAGCGAAGAAAAGAAAGAAGTAGTAACTGAAGAAGTTGCTCAACCAGCTGCTAATCCAATGGAAGCAGTTATGTATGATCCTGATGCACCTATCATCACAATGAAAAAGCTTTTAGAAGCTGGAGCGCATTTCGGTCATCAAACCCGTAGATGGAACCCAAAAATGAAAAAGTACATCTATGGTGCAAGAAATGGTGTTTACATCATTGACTTACAACAAACAGTCGACGCAATTACAGTTGCCTACGCTAAAATGAAAGAAATCGTTGATAACGGTGGCAAAGTCTTATTCGTCGGTACAAAGAAACAATGCCAAGAAGCTGTTCAACAAGAAGCTTTACGTTCCGGCAGTTTCTACATCACCAACCGTTGGTTAGGTGGTACATTAACAAACTTCAAGACCATCCAATCCAGAATTAGATACTTGAAGGATCTCGAAAGAAGAGAAGAAGAAGGCGAACTCGACCTCTTAAGCAAAGTCGAAGCCGCTCAACTCCGTAGAGAAAAAGAAAAATTATCCAAGAACTTAGATGGTATTAAGGAAATGAGAAAGATTCCTAACGCCATGTTCGTTATCGACCCACGCATTGAACACAATGCTGTTGCCGAAGCTAGAAAGTTAGGCATCCCAGTCTTCGCTATCGTTGACACAAACAGTGATCCAGATGTCGTTGACTATGTCATTCCAGCTAACGACGATGTAGTTCGTTCCTTCAGCTTAATCTTAGCCGTCATCGCTGACGCTATCGTTGAAAGTAAGAACGGTGTCCCAGTCGTGGCCTATACAAAAGATGAAGGCGAAGCCGTCACAATGAAAGAAGTCATTCGCCAAACAGAAAAAGAAAACGCTGAAAAATTAGCAAAGATCAGAGCTGAAAGACAAGCCCGTCAAGAAGCTTATGAAAAAGAACAAGCCGAAAGAGAAGCTCGCCGTAACGCTGAAAAGCAACAACGCAGAGCCGCTAAACCAAAAGCTCCAAAGGCTGAAGGTGAAGAAGCTCCAGCCGCTGCTGAAGAAGTGAAAGAAGCTCCAAAGGCTGAAGGAGAAGACAAATAATGGCCTTAATTGATTTAATCAAACAATTACGTGATAGAACCGGTGCGGGTCTTATGGACTGCAAAGCCGCTTTATTAAACAACGGTGAAGATTTAGACAAAGCTACCGACTGGTTAAGAGAAAAAGGCTTAGCCAAAGCCGCCAAGAAAGCTGATCGTATTGCCGCTGAAGGTTTAGCCTTAACAAAGACATGCGAAAAATGCGGTAAATCCGTCGTTATCGAAGTTAACTGTGAAACAGACTTCGTTGCTAAAGGCGATGCTTTCCGTGAATTAGTTGAAAACTGCGCTAAAGCCATCTTAGAAAAAGAACCAAAAGATGTTGAAGAAGCTAAGGCTTTAACAACTGACTTATTCACAGATGCCACAGTTAAAATGGGTGAAAAATTCGATCTCCGTAGATTCACTCTTATCAACAAAGAAGCTGGTCAATTCGTTTGCACATACATCCACATGGGTGGTAAGATTGCCGTTGCTGTCGTTTTAGATAAAGAAGATGCCGAATTAGGTAAAGGTATTGCTATGCACATCGCTGCTAACAACCCAGCCTACTTAGACACCAACGCTATCGGTAGTGATGCTATCGAGCACGAAACAAAGATCCAACTCGAAGCTGCTAAGCAAGACCCAAAACTCGCTGGCAAGCCAGAAGAAATGCTCAAGAAAATCATCGGTGGTAAAGTTAACAAATACTTTGCTGAAATGGTTCTTCTTGAACAACCATACTTACTCGATACTGAATCTGGTAAGAAAGTTGGCCAAGTCCTTCAAGAAAAGAAGACAAACGTTCTCAAATACGTCCGTTACCAAGTTGGTGAAGGTATTGAAAAACGTAAAGATGATTTCGCTAGCGAAGTCATGAGCCAAATGAAGTAATTTTTCAAATTAAAAGAAGCACCTTTGGTGTTTCTTTTTTTAGGAGGTAAACCATGGCATATAAAAGAGTTTTATTAAAACTTTCAGGCGAAGCCTTAAAGGAAAATAGTGACGCTATTCTCTCTGCAGAAGCATTAGATAACATGGCCCAAATGGTCAAGAAAATTCATGCAACTGGTGTCCAACTTTGTATCGTTATCGGCGCTGGTAACATCTGGCGTGGTAAGATTGCAAAAGATGCCGGTATGGATCAATATGAAGCTGATTATATGGGCATGATGGGCACAGTCATTAACGCGGTTGCTTTAGGCGCCAGACTCAAAGTCTTAGGCGTTGAATCCTTAGTGACATCCGCTATTGGCCCTGTTCCAGAAGTTAATGTTCCTTATAGCATTGAAGTTGCTGACAAAGCCATGAATGAAGGCGAGGTTGTCTTCCTTGCTGGCGGTACAGGCAAACCATACTGCTCCACAGATACCGCTGCAGCCTTAAGAGCGGTCGAACTTAACTGTGATGCCATCTTAATGGGTAAGAATGGTGTTGAGGGTGTTTATGATAAAGATCCAAGAAAAGATGCCAGTGCAAAATTCTTTCCAGTCATCACTTGGGAAGAAATGTTAAAACTTAATCTTCAAATCATGGACCTTTCTGCGATAGAATTAATTAAAGATAAAGCCATTCACGTTTGTGTGTTCAGAATGGCTGCGGAAAATTTCGTCGCGGCTGCTCGTGGTGAACGCATCGGCACTGTCTGCAAAAAAGGAGAATAATCACCCATGGATGAACTCGTATTAGATATGCAAGAGAAGATGAATAAATCCATCGAATCTCTTAAACAACAATTAACCTCTTTAAGAACAGGCAAAGCAACACCAAGTATGCTTAACGGTATTGAAGTTGATTATTATGGCACAATGACCCCAATCAACCAAATGAGTTCCGTTTCTGTTCCAGAACCAAGACAATTACTCATTAAACCTTACGATAAAAATGACGCTAAAGCCATTATCGCTGCTATCAATAAGAGCGATTTAGGAATTAACCCAATTAATGAAGGTACACAAATCAGATTAACAATTCCTCCACTAACTGAAGAAAGAAGAAGAGAAGTTGTTAAACAAGCTAAGAAATATGGTGAAGACATTAAGGTTGCTATTCGTAACATTCGTCGTGACTATGTTGAATTAGCAAAAGATGATGACGCCTACACAGAAGACTATCAAAAGAAGATGTTAGAAGACTTAGAAAAAGTCGTCACAGATTCCATTAAAGCAGTCGATGTTGTCGTCGCTGAAAAAGAAAAAGAATTGATGTCTTTATAATCATCATTCAACAAATGTAAATAAAAGAGCGGTTATTTATTACAAATACCGCTTTTTATGTGTATACTATTTTTAAGTGCTAAAACTATGAAAGATCGCAAACCAATTTTTCAGCCAAATGAATTAAGTAATGAAGCCGCAACATCAATGCGCACCAGAATCATCGCTGGCTTAACTGCTATCGCGCTTGTTTTACCTTTCGTCATCTTTGGTGATTGGCCATTCTTTGGCTTTATCTGTTTAGTCTTAGTTTTTGCCATTATTGAAATTATTAGATGCGCTAAAACAAAGTATTCAAAGGTTTTATATCTCACTGCCTTCGTCTTAGCGTTCCTTGTTTTGTTCTGGAACTTTTTCCAGGACATTCCAAAGATGTTCGATGGTAGTGGTGAGTGGCATGGCCTATATGATAGTTATAATCGTATCTCATTAAGTGCGACTATTATTTTCGTTGCTATCGTTCTTTCCTCTATGACCATTATTGCGGATAAGAACTTCACCATAATGGATGCCTGTTTCATTATTACTACAGTCATTATTATTGCTTTGGGTTTAGAAAGTTTATTGTTCCTTCGCTATATTCCTGTTCATCAATATCATGAAACGTTAGACCACGCAGTACCTTATATTAATGGTTTTGATAATGCAGAATCATTCTTATTTGTTTTCTATGTCGCTTTAGGCGCTTGTTTAAATGATGCATTCGCGTATTTCGTGGGCGTCTTCTTCGGCAAGCACAAAATGAATCCAAGACTCTCTCCTAAGAAAACTTGGGAAGGTTTCTTTGGTGGTGTGATTTTAACTAGCTTATTCTGTTCTGGCTTTGCCTTTATTATGAGCGCAGTGGGTCATCCAATTTTAAGAAACTTGCTAGATATTGATCATTGGTATCACATCATTATTCTTTCTACCTTAATTCCATTAGTGTCCGTGATTGGTGACTTAGTGTTCTCCTCTATTAAAAGACATTACGAAATCAAAGATTTTAGTAGATTAATTCCAGGTCATGGTGGCATCCTTGACCGTTTAGATTCGATGCTATTCGCTGCTATCACCGCGGCAATCTATACTTGTATCTTCCTTCTTAATAAAGATGGAGGCTTTATTCTTCCATGATGACTATATGCCTCTTAGGGGCATCTGGTTCAATCGGCAGTCAAACAATTGATGTGATGCTCAAAAACCCAAATGATTTTGACCTCTTCGCTTTTTCTGTTGGTCATCAAACAAGAAAGATAAGAGGCATTTTAAATCATTTCCCAAACGTTAAAGCCATTTGTATCCAAGATAAAAACAAACTCAGTTACTTCAAGAAAGCTTATCCAAACATCACATTCTTTTCAGGTGATGAAGGTCTTCTTGAATTAATTAAAGCTAGCAACGCTCAAATGGTTGTTAATGCTTTAGTGGGGTTTGTTGGTTTAAAACCCACAATTGAAGCCTTAGAAAATAACAAAATAGTGGCCTTATCCAATAAGGAGTCTTTAGTTGTTGGTGGTGAAATCATCAACGGCCTATTAAAACAAGGTAAGGGTAAACTTATCCCAATCGATAGTGAACACGTCGCCATCGCTAAATGTTTAGCGGTTCAAGACGAAGATATCGATAAAGTCATTATTACCGCTTCTGGTGGTGCTTTTAGAAATCTAACAAGAGAACAACTTAAAGACGTTACTCCAGAGCAAGCTCTTAATCATCCTAACTGGAAAATGGGCAAAAAGATTACCATTGATAGCGCAACGATGGTCAATAAAGCATTTGAAATTATTGAAGCACATTATCTATTCGGCTTGCCAATAGATAAAATCTCCACAATTTTGAATTTAAACTCTTACGTACACTCACTGGTGCGCTATAATGATGGCACGTACCGCATGGAGGTAGGCAAGCCTGACATGCGTAAGCCTATTAAGTATGCCTTATATCAAGGCTTAATCAATTATCAAACTGTCGTCAGCGATGATTTAAACAAAATCAAAGATACGACTTTTGCTGACTTCAACGAAGATCGTTATCCAATCGTTAGATTAGCAAGAAAAGTCATCTTAGAAAAAGGAACACTCGGTGCGGTATTTAACGCCGCTAATGAAGAGGCAGTCTATGCCTTTTTAGACCATAAGATTCCTTTCCTTGGTATTGAAGAAATCATCAACAAGTGTATTGACGAACATAAAAATATTAAAAAGCCAAATTATGACACTCTTAAGAGAGTAGATTTATCTACAAGAGCAAAAGTTAAAGAGCTTATTTTAGGAAGGAGGAACTAAGAATGGAAATATTACAAACAATCCTATATATCTTGTTGTTCCTCGTTTTCCTTTCCACTTTAATCATGGTTCATGAACTTGGACATTTAGCCGCCGCTAAAGCGTTTAGAGTCTATTGTTTAGAATATTCCATTGGTATGGGTCCTCTTCTTTTTAAGAGAAAAAGAAAGAACGGTGAAACACAGTTCTCTTTAAGAGCTATTCCTTTCGGTGGCTATGTCTCAATGTACGGAGAAGGTGTAGAACTTCCAGAAGGTGTTGAAGTACCTCCTGAACGTTCACTTAACAATATCAAGTGGTGGAAGCGCGCCATCATCTTAGTGGCGGGCGTCACTATGAACTCCGTTTTAGCGATTACTTTCTTCTTCATTAGTAACTGCATTCCTCAACAAGATATCACCTATATTAACCAAGTAGCAGTCGCTGAATCTTCTACGGCTTATAATGCTGGCTTTAGAAATGAAGATATCTTCAAGATGGATACACTTACCTACTACGATGATGTCGCTAATATCCAAAGAACATATTATCTCGCTGATCTTGAAACCACATTCAACGGTGATGATTCCGTTAAATATGCAACATGCTTTAATTACTCCACACTTAGTAATTTCAAACATCTTGATTTAAGCGAATTCATGTATATGTATGAACTCAAATTAGATGGTGAAAAGTATGTTCCTGATTTCAGCAAATACGTTAAACCAGAAAAGTTTGAATACGCTACTGTACACTTAACAAAAAGAGTGCCTGGTGAAGATAATAAACTCGTTGATGGTGATGTTATCGCCATCAGAGTGGAACAAAAAGATGGTGTTATTTCTTCCTTTGGTCTATCCCTATATCTAGAAACAATACAGTTAAATGCTGGTCAAGCATTTGTTAAAACTTTCAAAGACTTTGGCGAATCATCTATTTTACTAGTTAGAGCCATTGGTGATTTGTTCACCAAACCTGCCGCATGGAAAGATACAGGCGGCATTATTGCGGTGGCAGTGGAAACCACTGGTGTTTTACAGAACTTTGGCTTTGCTAGATTCTTATATGTTTGGGCATTTATTTCCGTTAACTTAGCGGTCTTCAATCTATTACCTTTCCCAGGATTAGATGGCTGGCAACTTTTAGTGACCTTCGTAGAAGCCGCGACAAGAAAGAAAATACCTGAAAAAGTTAAAAATATTGTCTCCTTTATCGGTTTAGCTTTGCTACTATTATTGATGGGAGCATTGGTGGTTAAAGACCTAGTTCGTTATGTCTTTGCGGTGGTAGCTTTATGACAGATAAAATGATATCTTTCTTAAACCATATTCATATCGACAACGTCGAAGCCTTTGACTTGGACTTCGAAATGGTTGGTCGTAACCGCTTTAAACGTGAACAAATTGACATGGTGATTGTTAAAAACACACCATGGAAATATCACTTATTAAGACAGTTCCAAGACGGTTTAAATACTTTAACTTATCCATATATGCTTCGTTTCTCTTACATCGTAAGGCCTAATATGGATGACCTTTTAGGTTTATTTGACGAATGGTATCAAACTCTTTATCACATTCCTCATAATCTTCTTTTAGAACCACAAAATGATCAATTACTAAAAGTAACATACGCTAACGAAGCGGAAAAAGAACAATATCAAAGCGCTATTAAAGACTTTAGAGACTTTTTAGATTTCTTAAACTATGAATTCTCCATTATTGAAGAAGTCGCTCCACAAGAGGAAGAAGTAAACATCTCTAAGAGTGAAATGCGCAAGATTGTCCAAAAGGCCAATAGAGAAGCGGAAGAAGCTTTAGAAGAAGAAAGTTCCGCTAGACAAATCAATGACCGTAGTGAAGTTGAACAATTAATCGCGGAAGAAAAAGCCCAATTAAATGAAGAAACTGAAGATGAATTATTAAAACGTGCTCGTCAAAACGCTCGAGAAATGGCCAGAGATAGAGAAAGAGCAAGATTAAATAAACGTGGTAACTATGAACCAGTCGAAAAGATTGATGATATTGTGAGAACTAGTGACCATGTCGATTTCTCTGCGAAAGTCTTCTCTGTTGAAATCAATGAATACGGTGAAAGAAAGAAACTTAACATCGGTTTATTTGATGATCAAGATGGTGCGATATACGCTAACATGTATCAAAATGCATCCCTTAGCGATGAAACAATTGAAGAAATGAAGAAGTGGGGCACTAATGTCCGTGTACGTGGTGCCGCTTACTTTGATGAATATAGTAAAAATATGGCGGTCAAAGCCCATTATATTGACTTATTACCGCCAGATGAAATTGAACCAGACACCTCTGAAAAGAAGCGTGTTGAACTTCACCTACATTCTAATATGTCCACAATGGATGGCATCAGCCATATGATTGAATATGCTAAATACGCAAAAGCGTTAGGTCATACTGCCATGGCAATTACTGACCACGCAGTAGTGCAAGGCTATCCAGATGCCCAAGATGCTGGAAAAAAGACCGGCATCAAGATGCTTTATGGTGTCGAATTTTATATGGTGGATGACCTCAAATACATTTTTAATCCATCACCTGTCGAATTAAATAAAGCAAAATATGTTGTTCTCGACTTAGAAACAACTGGTTTAAATTCTTACTATGATCGTATTATCGAATTTGGCGCAGTCAAGGTTGAACATGGTATCGTCACTGAATCCATGGATATTTTAATTAATCCTGAAATGCTACTTCCAAAACGCATCGTGGAAATTACTAATATCACAGATAAGATGTTAGAAGATAAACCTACAATTCGTGAAGCTTTACCTAAGATTATCGAATGGATTGGTGATGCAATTTTGGTCACACATAACGCATCCTTCGACTTTACTTTCTTACAGTACGCACTAGCGAAAGAAAACATGCCTACTTTAACTAATCCAGTTATCGATACACTTCCTCTTTCTCGTTATTTATTCCCAGAATCTAGAAGCCATACTTTAGGTAGCTTATGCCGTAACATGGAAGTCGAATATAAAGAAGACGAAGCCCACCGTGCCGATTACGACGCTAAGGTCTTAAACGATGTTTGGATGCCAATGCTTGTCAAACTAACAAAAGAAAGCCGTCATATGACGCATGCTGATTTAGGTCAATTAGGTACACCAAAATCATTATTTAAGCATATTAGACCTACACATATTGTGGCTTTAGCAAAGAATAAAGAAGGTCTAAAAGCTTTATATAAACTCGTTTCTTATTCTCACATTGATTATCTCGCTGATGTTCCAAAGATTCCTCGTAGTGAAATTGAAAAGTTAAGAGAGAATTTAATCATTGGTTCCGCTTGCTTTAACGGTGATGTCTTTAGAGCGTCCACAAACTATGGTGATGATGTTTTAAAGAAAGCCATTTCCTTCTACGATTACATCGAAATCCAGCCATTAGAAAACTATTCTTTCTTGGTCAATATGGGTGATATGACAAAAGAAGATGTCATCACACATGTGAAAGATATCGTTAGATGCGCTGATGAAATGGGTAAACCAGTATGTGCTACCGGTGATGTTCATTATGTCGATAAGAGACATAAAGTCTTTAGAGATGTATACATCTCTGCTAAAGGTATTGGTGGTATTAATCACCCACTCAACCCATATAAACGTAGTAGATTGCCTGAATTTGAAAATCCAGACCAACATTATCGTTCCACCGATGAAATGCTTAAGTGTATGGAATTCTTAGGTGAAGAAAAAGCCTATGAAGTAACAGTTACTAATACTAACTTAATCGCTGATATGATTGAGCCTATTATGCCTGTTCCTAACGACCACTTATATACCCCAACCATCGAAAACTGTGAAAACAATTTAAAGAACATGTGCTATGAAAAAGCTCATGAATTATATGGTGATCCACTTCCTGAATATATTGAAACTCGTTTAGAAAAAGAACTTAACGGTATTATTAGCAATGGTTATTCCGTTATTTACTATATCGCTCACTTATTAATCAAAAAGGCAAATGAAGATGGCTACATCGTTGGTAGCCGGGGTTCTGTCGGTTCTTCTTTTGTTGCGACTATGTCTAACATCACCGAAGTTAATCCATTACCACCTCATTACCGCTGCCCAAAATGTAAACACTTTGAATGGACAAGTGAAACAATGCCTCAATACCGTTCTGGCTATGACTTACCTGATAGAGTCTGCCCAGAGTGTGGCGCACCTATGGTGCATGATGGTCAAAACATTCCGTTTGAAACATTCTTAGGTTTCAATGCCGAAAAGACTCCTGATATTGACCTTAACTTCCCTGGTGATTATCAAGCCAAAGCCCATGACTACACTAAGGTATTATTAGGTGAAAATAACGTCTTTAGAGCGGGTACTATTGAAACAGTCGCAGATAAGACTGCTTTCGGTTTTGCGCGTGGCTATATTGAAAGAAAAGGCTTAGACCTTGAAACATTCCCTAAAGTTAAAATCGCTTACTTAGCGTCAGGTTGTATTGATGTTAAGAGAACAACAGGCCAACACCCAGGTGGCATCGTCGTTGTTCCTACTGACCATGAAGTTTATGACTTCACACCTGTGCAATATCCTGCTGATGATATTGATAGTAACTGGAAAACAACACACTTCGATTTCCATTCTATCCACGATACAATTCTTAAACTTGACCTTTTAGGTCACGTCGACCCAATGGCCTTAAAGATGATGTCTGACTTAACTGGTGTTAAGCTTCAAGATATCCCAATGAATGATCCTAAAGTTCTTTCCTTGTTCTCAAGCGCGGAAGCTTTAGGTATGGACCATGACTACACTAACTCTAAGACTGGTGCGCTTTTACTTCCTGAATTCGGCACTGAATTCGTTAGAGGCGTTTTGGAAGATACAAATCCAAAGACATTCTCTGACTTAGTTATTATTTCTGGTCTAACCCATGGTACTGGTGTCTGGCAAGGTAACTCTGATGAACTAGTTAAAAACGGCACTGCGACATTACAAGAAGTTATTGGATGTCGTGACGATATTATGACCTATCTCATCAGTAAAGGTATTCCAAGCAATATCTCCTTTATGATTATGGAAGATGTCCGTAAAGGCCGTGGCTTAAAAGAACAATATGAAGAAATTATGAAGGCTAACAAAGTGCCTGATTGGTATATCGAATCATGTAAAAAGATTAAGTACATGTTCCCAAAAGGCCACGCCGTTGCTTACGTCACTATGGCGGTTAGAGTAGGTTACTTCAAAATCTATTATCCTTTAGAGTTCTACGCCACATTCTTTACCGTTAGAAGTAAACAATATGACATCAAGACCATGATTAAAGGAAAGGATGCCATCATTAGTAAAATTGAAGAATTACGTACAAAACAAAGAATCTCTAATGAAAAGCTTTCGCCAAAAGAAG
>JAFZLN010000090.1 GCA_017551465.1 Bacilli bacterium | reverse complement strand
GGGCACCGTATCGTTCAAGGTGGTAAGTACTTTAGTGCTTCCGCTTTATTTAACGAAGACACAGAAAAGAAGATTGAATCCTTAATTCCACTTGCCCCACTTCATAATGCCGCTCACTTAACATGTTTCAGAGCCTTCAAAGAAGCTCTTCCAAACTGCCCAGCGATTGCGACATTTGATACCGCTTTCCATCAAACAATGGCTCCAGCGGATTATACATTCCCAATTCTTTACGAATTAACAGAAAAATATGACATTAGAAGATATGGCGCTCATGGTACAAGCCATAAGTATTTAGCCCAAGAAGGTCTTAAATATTTACCAGGTGTTGCTCACCCACGTATTATCTCTTGCCACATTGGTTCTGGTGCTTCCATTACCGCGATCAAAGATGGTAAATGTGTTGCTACCTCAATGGGTCTTACACCATTAGGTGGCATCATGATGGGTACACGTACTGGTGATATGGATCCATCCGTTTTCAACTATGTTGTTAGTGTGACTGGTAAGTCCGCTGAAGAAGTTTACCAAATGTTCAATAAGAAATCTGGCTTCTTAGGTGTTTCTGGTATTTCCAATGACTCAAGAGATGTGTTAGCCGCTGCCGAAGCTGGTGATAAACACGCGATCTTAGCTAACGAAATCTTCAACAGAAGAATTGCCGATTTCATCGGTCAATACTATGTGAGATTAGGTGGTTGTGACTTAATCATCTTCTCCGCTGGTATTGGTGAAAACGAACCAAGAACTAGAAGAGATGTTTGCAAATTATTAGAAGAAGCCTTAGGCGTTAAAATCGATAACGAAATCAATATGCCAATTCATGGCAAGGAAGCTTTAATCTCCACTCCAGATAGTAAGATCAAAGTCGCTATCATCCCAACTGACGAAGAAGTGATGATTGCCCGTGATGCTTACGAAATGTGCGTGAAAGGTAAATAATATGAAACTTGATTCCACTCTTGCTAATTTCCTCAAACCAAACAAGAAAGAAATCACCCGTATTTTAAGCGCGATTAAACGCTATGACAGAATTGCGGTCTTTAGACATGCAATGCCTGACTTTGATGCCCTTGGTTCTCAAATGGGTTTAGCAACCTGGCTCAAGGACAATTTCCCAAACAAGGAAATCCATGTTCTTGGTGATAACCATGTGACATTCACCCCACGTCTATATCCTGAAATGGATAGACTTCCAGAAGAGTGGTTCAAAGAACCATTCTTAGCCATTATCCTTGATACCGCGAATACCTCTCGTATTAGCGATCCAAGATGGAAGAAAGCCAAATTCAAAATTAAGATTGACCATCACCCAGAAGTCGAAAAATATGGCAAAGTACAAGTTGTTAGAACCGATGCTTGTGCCGCTGCAGAAATTCTTACCGATATCTTGCTCTCCTTTAAAGGAAACTATGTTTTAAGTAAGCAAGCAGCATCATACCTATATTCTGGTATTGCGGGTGATTCTGGTAGATTCCAATATTCTTCGACATCTAAAGCTAGCTTCATTACTGCTTCTTATTTATTAGAAGCTGGTATTGACTTAAGCGAAGTCTATAACAAGATGTATCAAAAGAAACTCGATGACTTAAAAGTCACCGCCTATATTCTCAACCACTTCTCTGTTTCTGAACATGGTGTGGCCTATTACGTTCTTGAAGATAAGATTCAAAAAGAACTTAACATCACCACTGAAAGAGGCAAAGAAAACGTTAACCTATTTTCTAACATTGAAGGCATCAACGCTTGGTGCTCCATTACAGAGGATCCAAAAGACAACTGTTGGAGAGTCTCAATTAGAAGTAAAGGTAAAGCCATTAACGGTGTGGCCGCGAAATGGGAAGGCGGCGGTCACGCTCAAGCTAGTGGCGCGAAGATTAATAATCTAAGTCAGCTTCCTGCCTTTATTAAAGACTTAGATGACTTATTCCTAGAAAAATAATTAATACAGTGCCTTAATGGCACTGTTTTTTCTATAAAAGTCATTGATTATTCCTTGATAATATGTTAAATTAAGTATGTCAAAAGGTAACTTTTGATAGATATGGTCTGAGGGTAAGACCTAATAAAGAAATCCCAAATGAAGATATGGTCTGAGGGTAAGACCTAATAAAGAAATCCCAAATGAAAAAATGCTTGGTTATCCAAGCTTTTCTTTACCTCATATGACGAAACTATTCGAACTTAGAAAACTGTCTCAAGATTTTTACCACGACTATCCGGCTAATCTGTTTCCAGAAATGGAGCAAAAGCCTTCTCGTCCATATGTTGTTTTGCTTGTGGAGATTAATGGTTTAAAATTTGCGATTCCACTAAGAACGAATATTCGTCACGCTTATTGCTATAAATTTAGAAAAAGTGATAGAGAAACAAATTCTTCCACAGGTATCGACTATTCAAAAGCGGTAGTAATTAAGAAAGACTCATACTTGAGTGAAAAAACCGATATTAATGATAAAGAATATCTAGAGTTGCAGCAAAAGGCTTTTTTCATTCTTAAGCAGTTTAAAAAATATATTGATGATTACATTGCTTTTAAGAAGAATGGAGGAAACGATTATATTGTTAAAAGATATGCGTTTTCAACATTGAAATACTTTGATGATTTGCTACTAGCATAAAGCACATCTTAAAGGAGAACAAGGAACCACAAAAGGTTCCTTTTTCTTTCTCTTTTATGTGTAGATGCGCTACAATAGGAGCATGAATAACTTTGTCCCACTACGTGTTGTATCTTGCTATTCTTTTTTACAAAGTGGCTTAACTATTGAAAGAATTGCCACTGGCGTTAATAAGAACACCTATTTTGGTGTGGGCCTTTGTGATAAGGGTGTCTTATATGGTGTCCCTTCTTTCATTAAAGAAATGGAAGTTTTAGGTAAGCCCACTATTATTGGTTTAGAAGTTAACTTAGATAATGACACCTTAGGACTATACGCTATTAATGAAGATGGCTATCGTCATCTTTTAAAGATATCTACTGCGATTCAAAAGCAAGAATTTAATAGAAAGTTCTTAGAAAATCACAGTGAAGGATTGCTCGCTATTATTGTGACTTCTAGTGGCGCTTTTAAAGGCCTTTTCTTAGAAAAGAACGAAGGATTCGCCAGATATTTACTTAACTGGAACAACATGTTTAGAAGCGGTTTCTATCTTGGTGTGGAAGTCACTAAAAAAGAAGATGTGAAGTACGCTAACGAGATTAGAAAGTTTGCGAGTGAACACTCCTATGAAACAGTGGCATTCCCACAAATTAGATACTTAAAGAAAGACGATGCGATTGTTTTAAGAATTGCGGAAGCTATCGCTAACGAAGAAAGCATCAAAGAAAAGAAAGCGATTGGTCAAGAATACTTTATGAGTATTACTGACTATCAGAAAATCTATACCCCAAGAGAAATCTTAAATACCCAAAAAGTATTAGAGAAATCTAGCTTTGACTTCCATCAAAAAAGAGGAGAATTATTC
>JAFZLN010000089.1 GCA_017551465.1 Bacilli bacterium | reverse complement strand
TTACAACTGACAGACATCCACCTCTCTGACAAGGATGACAAAGAAATCCAATTCAAATTCTTGGATTTGCTTTATAAGGATGCAAATAATCCAGACCTAGTCGTTGTGACGGGTGACTTATTCACATTCGCTGGTAAAGATACCGCAAAGAGCTTATTTAAGTCCTTTGATAGCAAAGCTATTCCTTGGACAGTTTGTTTCGGCAACCACGATGAACAATGCTATTTCTCAGTCGACTGGATGACAGATACCTTATCTAACTATGGTTCATACTGCATGTTTAAGGATTTACAAGATGACCAAGTGAATGGTAACTGTAACTTTGTCATCAACTTAAAAGAAGGCGATAAGGTTCACGATCAATTATTCGTTATGGACTCTAACCGTTATAACTTTGACTTAAGTCAATTAGGTTATGACTGCTTCAAACAAGATCAAATTGATTGGTACGAAAGTGTTGTTAAATACACTAAAGAACAAAATGGTGAAACCGTTAATTCCTTAATGTTCTATCACATTCCACTCCCAGAAGTTAATCCAGCTTGGGAAGAAGCGAAGAATAATAACGCTGTTATCTATGGTGAAAAGAGAGAAGCCTCTTGCCCACCAGATCATGACTATGGATTCTTTAGCAAGATTAAAGAATTAGGCTCCACAAAAGCAATGTTCTTTGGTCATGATCACATCAATAACTTTGAGGTTGATTATCAAGGTGTGAAATTCTGCTATGGTATCAAATCCACCGATAGAATTTATCATGATGAAGATATGTTGGGCTGCCAAACAATCACCATTCACGATGACCATTCTTTAAAGATTGATAGATACTATCATACATATGCGGAGGTGAAGTAATATGAGTAAGAAATTCTCTTTAATTGCTTTAGCAATCATTGCCGTTCTCGGCTCATTAGTTACTGTCTATGCCTGTAACTTATTCTTCACTGATGTTCCATATTTTGGACCAGATATTATGAACACTGCGATTTTCGCTAGTTTTACTGCGTTAATCTTTGGTGCTTACTTCCCAATGGGCGCGATGTATATTGTCCGTTCATATTTAAAACCAAACATTCGTAAGAGAATATCTAAGACATATTTAAAGACCACAATTGTTTTAGCGGCTTCAGGCTTTGTCTTTGCAATCCTTGCTGGTGTTATCAACTATGGTGGTAATTTTGCTTCTAAGTATCCATTCCCTGGATTTATTATCGTTGCGATGATTGCTCACTTATTAGTCTTAGGTGGCGCTATCTTTGCTTTAGTAAAACCTGTTAAGGCTTTACCAGAAGACACAGAAGAATTCAAAGTTGGTGTAAAGCATGTCTTCTTCACCATGGGCTGGTTCTTATTTACCGCTTTAGCGTTCAACCGCTTCGGTGCATTCTTAACCATGCCAATGTATGTGGAACTTAGAAACTTCCATCTCACATTCTTATTCTATTTATTCTTATTAGTGCCAATGGCCATCTTAGTCAAAAAGGTCTTTGATGTCTTTGGACTCAAATTAAATAGATTTATTTATGTGATTGTCGTCTTTGCTATTAACTTGGTGTTATTCGTTGTCGTGGCTATCATCGGTATGAAAGATACAACATTTGTTTCTTCCTTATCACCAGTTATGCCACTTGAAAGATTAGCCGCAAAACCAGTGGAAATCCTTATCCACTTCGTTTCTCAATTCGGCATCTTGCTCGCTTGGTTAATCAGAGAAATTAAAGCTAAGAAAGCTAATTAAAACGCTTATTTAAAATAGAAACCACTAAAACCGCAATCACGATTTTAGCGATATCAAAAGGAACATAAGGCACTACCGCAATAAGTAGTGCTTTTTGTATATCTAAATGTAAATACAACGCTAAGAATAAAGAACCAATAAAATAACAAACAATTAAGGAAATAACGCAGGCGATAGCCATTCTAACGAATTGATTCTTAATTGGTAATTTATTTAAGAAATATAAAAGTGGGGCAATAACCACGAAAGAAATAACAAAACCAAATGTTGGTGTGACGCCAGCACTGAATCCAGCGTAAATCGGGGCAAATAAACCCAATAATAGATACAAACCAGTTATGATAATTCCATCATAAAAAGTCGTAACAGTTAAACCGATAATAAAGACCATTAGAAGTTGCAAAGAAACCTTAATGTTGTCCCCTAATGGAATAGAAAACATCCCGATAATGCATAGCATTGCGAGCATAATCGCATTCTTGGCAATACGTCTAATAGTGTTAGTCTTTTCCATAACCCGACTTATTATAGACTAATTTTATAGTTCGTGAAGATTTTATATCTAGTTTTTTGATGTTTTGTTATAATAAGAGTTAGGTATGGCAGTTCGTTATCTAATCCTCAAGCACGTTTCGCTAGGATATGGAATGTTATTAAAAAGAGAACCAAACGACATCGGGCGTGTCTTTTTTGCTGATGATAGAACCACTAAAAACATAGTTTTATCTCATCCACTTCTTTCAGTCGCGGAAAACATTTCCTTATCTAAATTTGTATCCTTAGGCTTATTTGAAGGGTTATTTGATGCGAACACTAAACAAAAAGCCAATGACTATTTAGATGGTGCAATTAAGAACATGCATTTAAGTGAAAATGAATGCTATGGCACAATCATGGGTCAAAAAGAATATTCCTTTAGAATATCTATCGACGCTAATTCGTTTGTAACCCTTTCTTGTTCTTGCCCTGTTAATGAACCATGTAAACACTTATATGCCGCTTTCTTAACTATTAAGAAGTTAATTGATCCTAAAGGTGAAAAGGTTTCGCCAATTATTAACTCTAATGAAAAGACATTTAAAGATTTATTAGAAAGATACCTCTACTTAAGAGGTGGAGACAATATCCCATTAGTTAGTAAGATTTCTTATCAAATTAAGAGCTTAGAATCTGCGGCAACATTTATTAATGAACTTTTAGCGTATTATCAACGCGGTCAATATAAAGCTCGTGTGATTAACGATATTCTTTCTCCATTATTCTTCAATGAACACAATGTTGAAAACTTTAAGAAGATAATGGAAACCGCTGATGAGAATGTTAAAACCATGCTCACTGAAGCTGGAAACACTTATCAAGTTTTACGTGATGAACTTGAAAAGAGAAGGGGTGTGAATAGAAAAGCCAACCTTTATAACATCTTGTTAGCTCCTAACTGTGATGCCTTGGTGGAACTATTAAAACACGCCGAAGAGAACTTCAGCGAAGAAAGATTAGCGAGCCAAGTGATGATGGAATATATCAAATATCAAGATTTAACGATAGAACAAATCGCTGCGCTTAAAGATTGCTATTTGTTCCAAATGAATCACCGTTATTACATGCAAGACTTATTCTCTTCCCCAGCGAAGAATCGTTTAAGTATTTACTTATTACTATTTGATGAATTACCACTTGATGATAATAAGATTAAACAAATTCCTCTGGAATATTTCTTAAAAGTGGCCCCTTATAGCAATGATAAGAGCCGTTATGTTCAAATCGTTTATGCGAATATGGATAGTCTTAAAGAAGAGGATTTCCCATTAGTAGCGGAACTTCTCGTAGGTGTTTCTTTACAACACGATTTCATCGATGAAAGAACAATCCGTTTAGCCATTGAATTAAGCAAGAAGATTCCTTCTGGTTCCTTTATTAGTGAACTAGTGGATCAAAATATCAGAAGACCAAAGAAGAGTAGGGTGCGTTAGTATGGATGTTATTGAATTATTAACACATTATCGTTTAGAGAAACTAAGTCCTGCGGATTTAGAACTTTTCGCCTACTTCTCATATAAATATGGCATTGATTATGATGAGAATAATCATCCATTCTTCTATATCCACTTATTTACAGAAGTAAATAGAATTCAAATTCTTGAGTTTACCTTAGATTATAAAGGTCGACTCAACTATACATGTCAAATCTGTAGAGAAAAACAACCTTGTAGACACTTCTCCATTTTGGCGAGCAAGCTTTTAAATGATGAATTTATTCAATTAAAAGAAGTCTCCACGAAGTTTGCTTTTGAAATCTCTGATGTCGATAGAAGAGAACAACAAAACGCTTTTGATTTAGAAATTGGTGAAGTATTTAAAGAAATCAGAAAAGAAGAAATCGCTAATGCATCCACGAAGGCTAGAATCAAAGTGTATTTAGAAGATACAAGATTCTCCTATAGTGTGAATCTAACTATCGCTAAGGGTAGAGAGTATAAAATCGCCTCTATTGATAGATTCCTTGCAAGATTCTTAAATGAAGAAGAATTTAGATACGGAAAAGACCTTACACTAGTGCACGTCTTGTCTTCTTTTGATGAAACAAGCCAAAGAATCATTAAGATTTTAGAGAAGTATAATCCTGATTTCTTTATCGATTTAAGCAGTGATAAGTCACTCATCTTCTTTGACGAATTATTAGATGCTTTAAAGGGTGATTACCTCTATATCAATAATGAAGTCTATCACGTTAATGAAGAGCCAATGGATGTTAAAATCCATGTTAATGACAATTATTCCTTAATGCCTGAAGGTATCATCAAAGGCTATATTCCATTAACTAGAAACTATTATTACTGTAAGTCGGCAAATGACATTAAGCCATTAACAAATAACGTCTATATCAACTACTTAATTGATTCCGCAAGATCATATCCTTTAAGCACAATTCAAAATAACTTCGATAACTTTAAATATTCTTTCTTTGAAAAGTATCCTGATTTCTTTGAAATTTCTGACAAAGTCAAAGAAGAATTAAATGAATCCGCTTTAGTGATTAAAGCCTATTTCGATTATGAAAAAGATAATGTTTATGAAAAGACTAGATACTTTAAAAACGACCAAGAAGTCGATGTTAGAGACATTAAAAACTTCTACGAAGTTTCTCAAGTTAAACACTATCAAGATATCCTCTCTAGCTATGGCTTCTTTGATCACGTCTTAAGTGATGGTGGACAAGTCTGGGATTTCTTAAATAGCACTTTAGAAAACTTACAAAAAGTCGCGGAAGTCTATTTCTCTAAAGAATTAGATTCTAGAAAGACTTCTTCCTTCACCTCACCAAACATCACTATTAAGAAAGATGGCTCCATGCTTGAAGTCTTAGTGGACGGTTCTATTTATAGTGATGAAGAGCTTAAGACCATTTTAATTGGCTTAAAGAGAAAGAAGAAATTCGTTAAGATTGGTGATAACTTCATCAACTTAATGAGTGATGACACTAAAGAGTTCTATAATCTCGCAAAAGACTTAGA
>JAFZLN010000088.1 GCA_017551465.1 Bacilli bacterium | reverse complement strand
CTTGTTCTTTGTTCACATCTTTAGTGTGTAGCAAAGTCGCTAGCCAATCTAAAGGCGTCTTATATGTGAGATTAGAAGATACAGATACCAAAAGAGAAATCGCCGGCAGTGGTGAACAACTCTTAGAACAATTACATACCTTTGGTATTGATCCAGATGAAGGCTACTTAGGCGACCATGAAGAAGGTAACTATGGCCCATATGTGCAATCTAAACGCGCACGCATCTACTGCATCGTCATTAAACATTTATTAGAGGAAGGCAAAGCCTATCCATGTTTCTGCACCGCTCAAGATTTAGAAGAACTTCGTAACGAACAAGAAGCTAAGAAATTAAATCCTGGTTATTATGGTGAATTCGCTAAATGCCGTAATCTTTCTAACGAAGAAAAATATGAAAAGATTAAAAACGGTGAACATTTCGTCATCCGTTTCAGAAGTGAAGGCAATCATGAAAACAAGATTAAAGTTTCTGACTTAGTTAGAGGCGAATTTGAAATCGCTGAAAACGATCAAGATATCGTTATCTATAAGAGTGATGGCTTACCAACATATCACTTCGCTCACGCAGTCGATGATCACTTTATGAGAACAACCACTGTTATCCGTGGTGAAGAATGGGTGGCATCATTACCAATTCACGTGCAACTCTTTAGAGCGTTAGGCTGGAAAGCTCCTAAATACGCTCACTTACCAGTCATCATGAAAGTGGATGAAGAAACAGGTAATAAACGTAAACTTTCTAAAAGAAAAGACCGTGAAGCCGCTTGCTCATACTTCATCGAAGATGGCTATTTACCACAATCTCTCATTATGTACTTAATGACTATTGCTAACTCTAACTTTGAAGAATGGATTTTAGCTAATAAATTTGAAGGCATGGATAATTTCCAATTCTCCTTCAAGAAAATGTCCTTAGAAGGTGCCTTATTCGATATGGGCAAATTAAACTTCTTTGCCCGTGAATTATTAGTCAAATATAACAAAGATGAGTTCACCGATTTAGCGTATGCCTACGCTAAGAAGTACAATCCAGAACTTCAAAAGGCTATTGAATATGATAGAGTATTATTTGCTAATATCATGAATATTGATAGAGAAAAAGCCAACCCAAGAAAAGACTATGAAAAGTTTGGTAATATCTTGGATATCATCGGCTTCTTCTATCAAGATAGATATAACGAAGTCCTTAAGGAACCATTACCATTTAATGAAAAGTTCTCTAAAGAAGATTTGATCGAAGCTTTAGAGGCTATTAAAGCCAATCTTAAAACCAATACTGATGAACAAGCTTGGTTCAATGATTTAAAAGAAATCGGTACCGCTTTGAACTACGCTGCTAATAACAAAGATTACAAAGCTAATCCAGAAGCCTACAAAGGTAACATTGGCGATTTAGCGGAAATCCTTCGTATTGCCTTAACAGGTAGAAAGAACGCTCCAAATTTATGCGTTGTGATGTATCTTTTAGGCTTAGAAGAAACACACAGACGTATCGACGCGGTTATTTCTTTACTTAAATAAAAACACGGGAGTATAATTACTCCTGCTGGTCCTATGGAGAAGTGGCTTAACTCATCGCCCTCTCAAGGCGACATTCACGGGTTCGAATCCCGTTGGGATCACCAAACAGGACTCTATGCGAACCCTCGTTTCTACTGTGATGGTAAATTAATTGCTATAGCAATTGATTTAAATCCTTACATTGAAGCAAGGAAAGCTCGTTTAGATAGAAAGAAGAATCACTGAGAAGTGGTTCTTTTCTTTTATTAGAAGAAGAACCAGCAGTATAATTAAGGCATGAAAAAGAATGCCCGAATTATTAGACTAATTAAAATATTATCACTTGTATTTGCTTGCCTCGGATTGTTTGTATCTATTATGTTAAATGGTATTTTAGTTCATTATCCAAATCCACTAATTGCCGACTTTGAAAGAGCGAGTGAAAACGTTAAAGTGATGTGGATAGGGTGTTTGTTTCTTCCTCTTCCTATATTTTGCTTAATTTTTGGTATTGTGTTTACGATTAAAAAATATCGAGTGGTATCAAATGTTATTGTTGGTGCTATCATGACACTTCTTTTAGGATGGATTAGTATCTCCTCGCTGTTTCATGAGGAATACGATACTTCTAATACATATTGGAACGAGCTTGACAGTGTTCTCAATATCAATTTACCAGAAGGTATGAGCTATTTATCTGTTAAACACACAAAAGAAAGTAGCTATAAAGACGAGAGATTCTTTGTAACTTTAGAAGGGGTCGCAAGGTTTTCATCTAAAGAGTCTTTAAATTCATACATTTCTTCGTTGAATGATAAATGGGAGCCGTCTTTATTGAATAATATGGTTCCAGCCACTTACTATGAGAAGGCTATTAGTGAAGAAACCTCTAATCGATTTGATAGATACTTGCTTTATTCCTTCAACGATAACGTTTTTAATCCCAAAACAGTTATTTCTGGAAACCGTTATGTTTGTATTGCTTTATTAAGCAGCAAAAATGGTATGTATTTAATTGATTATAATGCTAAATAAACTATGACTAAGAAAAAGAAAATCACTCTTATTATTGTATTTGCCGCTATCGGTCAATTCTTGCTTGGTATTGTTCTGATTGTAGCTTTCGTAGTTCCTCTTATAACACAAGTGGCGGGAGAAAATGTTAATCATTTTTCTGATCTTGAAAGAATGACAGATTTTGCCTATGTAGATAGTCGTTATGGAACACTATATTATGACGATCATTCGGTGATCTTTGAAACTGCATTTGAAAGCAATGTTAAAAACTATGGTAATAGTCATAATATGGAAAACGCCGAAATGACAGGTTCTTATGTAGTTAGTAAGGAAACTTTTTATTACGCTTTGAGCTATGAAGATGAAAATAAAACATACGCTATACAAATTAGAAAACGCAGTTTTGATGATATAACGGGTGATGTAGAAATAGTCTATACTGAAAATAGTTTTCCAAACCGTCCCTATTCTTTTAGTGGTTTCGATACAAAAATGCATTTTTACGCTAATGGTGTGTATCTCTTTTCTTATGATGTTTCTAATAACGAAAAACTTGATTGTGGGTATTCAAATAGTCAAAGTATTGCGGATGATTATTATAAGAATAATGGTTTTTCAAGAGAAAATATTAAAAGCAATGGCGAGACTCTAAAACTGGTAAATGAATCTAACGAAATAAATGTCAATGTCAAAGATGAACTTCCTGAAGTCTACGAAAGACTTACAAAACACTCTTATAAGGCCAGCACAATAGTTTATTCATTAGATAGTGCATTTATTTTCTATAATGCATATGAGCATTGTTTTTATGATGTTTGTTTGAGATATAATTTTGCAACTTCTCAATTGGCATTTGCAAATTCGTATTACGATAAATATAGTCAAGGGATGGGCTATCAAATAATTATTCCTGTATTAGTTTTTTAAGTCTAACAAACTTGAACTATTTCTTTTTATTTTCTTCTAAAAACTTTAGATATATTTTCCATAATTTTGGCATTATCAGTATTCTTTTTGCTTCATCGTCCAAAGGTCTAATGTTAATCTTGCCTCTAAGTAATGCCTCTTCAAATGTTGGAGCGTCTCTACCAATAGTTCTTTTCTTAGAAGTGGTGGTTTCGATAGCTTCAGAATTCTCTTCCGCTAATAATCTTTGATCACCTGGAATCATGGTGTTTACTAGCTCTTTAATAAAAAACCTCATCATCTTTTCGATATAAGAATCCCAATCTTTAATCAAACAAGTTTCGTTATTAACGTTTTCTTTAACAACCATTACGAAAGTACCTAATAACATATTAATTCTCGCGATTAGTTCTTTTGCCTTTTCTTCGTTATTCATCAATCAATCCCCTTTATAAATAAAAAAGCCACAGATGTGACTAACAATCTCATCTGTGACATTATTTCTTAATCAAGAATACTAATATATTTGTTTAATCTTTCTAATAAGTATTTACCAAATAGATTAGCCATAGCTTTAACTCCGCTTCCTGAACCACGAGAATCAAAAGCGTCATAATAGGCTTTTCTATCGGTAAACTTAATATCAATTGGAGGATAGCCTAGTTTCATTAATTCTAAGTTCACTAATAATCTTCCCGGTCTTCCATTTCCATCGATGAATGGATGGATGTGTTCAAATAAGATATGGAACCTTGCGAGTTTGCTAATAAAATCTTCATCGGTCCCTTCATACATATTTAATAGGGATTGCATTTGTGGCTGAATCAAATATGGTTGAACAGGCGTATGTTTTGCTCCAACAATTTTAACTGGTACTTTTCTATAAACACCTCTATCTAATGGCTTATCCGCTAAAACGAGGTAGTGGATGCGTTTAATAACTTCTTCAGTTAATGGTTCTTTTTCTTTTACTAAATCACAAATATAATCAAAGGCTTCTTTATGACCAACGGCTTCCATATGGTCTTTTAATGGCTTTTGATCAATAGTCATACCTCTAAGAACTAAATCGGTTTCTCTTAAAGATAAAGTATTACCTTCAATCGCGTTACTGTTATAGGTATATTCCACGATAAACTCTTCGTTAAGTCTTTCTAGTTCACCTTGTGTTAATGGTCTTTTAGAATCTAAAATCTTCTTTAATTCAATAATCTTTTCTAAATAGCTTTCATTATTTTTAATTCGACCATCAATTGGCTTAACAGCATCATCAGGAATATACCAGGTTTTACCAATTAATTCCGCACCTTCGATTTTACCTTGGGAGCATAAAACACGAATCCTTCTATCAGAGATTCCCCATTTTTCACTAGCTTGCTTTGTTGTCATTGCCATAAAAAATTATACCTCTATCGGAATAATAATAGCACATAACGGAATAATATAAAAGCATTATCGGAATAATATTTGATTTAGATTAAAATAAGGGATTATTACATCTTTATTTATTTATAAATAAATATAACTCTAAAATTTCATTCATTTTGAGCCGTTTCGATAGAATCCCGTATCCATCACCAACCGAACATTAAGAATTGATACATAAGTATCAGTTCTTTTATTTTGTGATATAATACTAGTGTTATGTTTAGTAAATCAGATATTAAAAGAAATGAATTTCAACTATTTGGAAAACAAGCCAAAAAAGGCTATGACTGGTGGTGGCATTCATTTACCGCAATAAACAAAAAGACCGGAGAAGAGAAACCATTCTATATTGAATTCTTCTTCTGCAATCCAAAACTCGCAAAAGATGAACCAGTATTTGGCCAATCAAAGGAAAACCAAGAACAAGGAATCAGACCATCATATTTGATGGTTAATATTGGCTGTTGGGGTAAAAAGCATCTCCAATTGCATCGCTTTTTTGCTTATAAAGATGTCGAAATACACGCTAAAGCACCATTTAGTGTTAAAGCGGATGATTGCTATCTTGATGAAAAGAAAACTTATGGCTTTGTTCACGTCAGTAAAGAAGAAGCTATAGCTCATCCAGAATATATGTCAGATAGTGGTGAAATATCATGGAATTTATCAATCGATAAACAAGTCGCATTTAATGTCGGTTATGGAGCGTCCACCTTATTTAGAAAACTTCAATTATTTGAAATGTTCTGGCATGCCGAAGGAATGAAATCTGCTTTTTCAGGAACAATTACATTAGATGAGGAAGAATACGAAGTAATCCCAGAGAAGAGTTATGGCTATTCTGATAAAAACTGGGGCAAAGACTTTACTTCCCCTTGGGTGTGGCTATCTTCTAACAATTTGACATCTAGAATCACCGGTAAGAAGCTTGAAAATAGTGTCTTTGATATCGGTGGTGGCCGTCCAAAAATTGGTTTTATTGCTTTGAATAGAAAGCTGTTATCTGCCTTCTATTACGAAGGTAAATGCTATGAATTTAATTTTTCAAAGTTTTGGACATTTACCAGAACCAAATTTGAATCTCATGAAACTGATGATGAAATAATTTGGCATGTGGAACAAAAGACAATTAATAACAAGATGGTCGTGGATATCACCTGTAAAAAAGAAGACATGCTTTGGATTAACTACGAAGCCCCTGATGGTAAAAAGAGACATAACCGTCTATGGAATGGTGGTAATGGTGTGGGCACAATTACTCTTTATCATAGAGGCAAAATTGTAGACGTTATTGACGCTAAAAATATCGGCTGTGAATACGGAGAATTTGATAAATGAAATACTTAGTTATTATTTCAACTTTGTTTGTTATCGGTTCATTATTTGGCTGGGTCCTTGAATTATTCTTTAGAAGATTTGTTTCGCAAAAGAAATGGGTAAACCCGGGATTCTTAACTGGACCATATCTTCCTATTTATGGCTTTGGTGTCGCTGTTTTATATGGAGTGAGTAATATTCCTTTGCATATTCAATCACCAGTTGTCGACACAATCGTTAGAATTCTTGTGATTGGCATAGGCATGACGCTTATTGAGTTCATTGCGGGCTTAATATTTATTAAAGGCCTTAAAATCAAATTATGGGATTACTCTAATCGTAAGGGCAATATCATGGGCATCATTTGTCCAATCTTTTCCCTTGCTTGGTTAGTGGTGGGTTCTCTATATTATTTCTTACTTAATCCTATCCTTGTTCAAGGCATATCCTGGATTAGTGAAAACCTCATCTACACTTATTTCGTCGGTGCAGTTGTGGGGGCAATGTTAGTTGACTTTGCCTATTCAGTGCACTTAGCCACAAAGCTCAAAGAGTTCAAAGAATTACAAAATTTACGCTTTGAAGAATTCAAAAAAGAGCTTAAGAGAAGAGTTAACGAACTAAGAAGTAAAATACAGTAAAAACGCATAAATTAATGCCGTTTTGCAGGCTTTTTGCTATTTTCTTATTGCGGTGCATGCGTGTGCGCTATATAGTAAGAGTGAACTGACAGGTAAGGAGAAGCCTATGTACAGAACAGAAAAAGAAACTGCAAAAGGTTTGAAAATCCTTTTAGTTATATCATTTATTTTCCTCGCCCTTTTTATTTTAGGGTTCATTTTATTTGGTGCTAATGCTAGTAAAACTACTGATGCTGATTTAAAAGATTTCGGTGCTGTATTCTCATATCATTTCGGTCACATGAAGGACTTATTCACCTTCAAAATCAATGGTGGATCAAATATTATCTACGTTGGTTTAACCGGTTTACTATATGGTCTTATTGTTTTAGCTGCTATCTTTTTAGGTGTTGGTATTTTTGTGGCGGTTAAGAAGAAAAGAACAATTGTGACATTCGGTATTGTTTTTGCCGTTATCACTTTATTGGTCTATATGCTTTTCGCTACAGGCGCACCTAAATACTGGGCGATTTTAAATAAACGTGATGTCTTTGATTCCCATAAAGATTTGATGGTCCCAACACTCATTCTCTTGATTGGTGGTGCTCTATTTGCTTTATTCTCCTATGTCACTTATTTTGCGTGTATTATCGAAGCATTTAAAAATCCAAAAGTGGCTGAAAAAGAAGCAAAAGAAGAGGTAAAAGAAGAAGCTCCAAAAGATGAAGAACCAGTGATGTTTGAAGCTATCGAAACAGAAGCTCCTCTAAAAGAAAAAGACGATTCTCCAATTCTAGAAGAACCTGGATTTGAAGAACAAATCGAAGAAGAATCTCTATCCAAAAAGGATCTTGCTGAACTTATTAGAAGTATTGTTAGAGATGAAATGTCTCGCAATAATTCTGGTCCATTAGTGGTCCAATACTTTGGTACAGTACCAACTCAAGAAATTAAACAACAAGCTATTAAACAAGAGCCTGTTAAAGAAAAAGAGCCAGAACCTGCTCCTAAAGAAGAGCCAGCTATTGAACCAGAACCAGTCGTGGAAGAAGCTAAACCTGAACCCGTTAACGAAGAACCAGCTGAAAAGAAACCAATCATCCGTATCCCATTCCAAGTGAGAATGATCAATGCTGATGAGGACATGAAGAAAAACTATAACGAACTCAAAAATGAGATTCTCTCATATGGCGTCAATTCAAGAGTGTCCAGTTCTGGTGATGCCTTCCGTTTACATAGAAAGACATATGTGAAATTAACTATCGCTGGTTTAAGTTTAAAACTCTATTTTGCTTTAAACCCAGAAGACTATAAAGACTCAACTATTCCAGTACAAGATGCTGGTCATAAAGGCATCTACGCTGAAATCCCATTAGTGTTCAAAGTCAAATCTGGTTTATCAATGAGAAGATGTAAAGAACTCATCCAAACAGTGATGGAAAAAAATGGTTTAGAACAAGGGCCAATTGAAGATATCGATTGGGTTGAAAAGTTAAAAGAACAGCCAGTGGATGACAGTCCAGAAGAAGATTAAAAACATAAATATTAAGGTATGCTTGCATACCTTTTTATTTATCATTTGTATGTAGGACAAAAAATTGATATATTTTAATACTGCAGCCAGCAAAGAAAGGAAGTGGGCACATTAATGGATGAACCTCTGTCGTGGGTAATCATTAGTATTTGTGTATTAGCACATTTTTTCTTTTCTGCTGGTGAAACCGCACTCGCATGTGCAAACCGCTTCAAAATGCAAGTCGAAGCGGATGAAGGTAAAAGATCTGCCAAATTAGTGCTCAAAGTCCAAGAAAAATATGACCGAGCATTAATCACGGTTTTAATAGGAAGTAACATTGTCGCTATCGCTGCTTCAGTTATCTGTACAGCACTTTTTACTCGTACTTTGTCTAATTACACAAGTGACCTCATTGCCTTCTTAGCGTCCGTCACGATTTCTTTGCTTATCTATGTCTTTGGCGACGCTCTTCCAAAGACCATAGCGAGAAGTATTCCAGATACCATTTCTAAGATATTTGTCTTCCCAGTATTTGGTTTAATGATGCTCCTTTATCCTGTTACCTTACTTTTTGAGCTTATTACTAAAGGCATTGAGAAAGCTTTCAAAGTTAAAGAAGAAGTCGACTTCGATGAAGACGACTTTGAAAACGTCGTAGAAAAAGTTTCCGATGAAGGTGTTTTGGAAGAAGAACAAAGTGATATTATTCAATCCGCTTTAGAATTCGCGGACACTAACGTTAAAGAAGTCTTAACTCCAAGAAATAAAATCTTTGCCTTAAACATCAGAGAACTAGACAAGGAAAAACTCCATAAGATTATTATCAACACTAACTATTCTAGAATTCCGATCTATGATGGGAATTTAGACAATATGATTGGTGTTCTTCATATTAAAACATATTTAAGTGCTTATTTAAGAAACCCAAACATTTCTATTAAGAGTAAGCTTCAAAAGCCATATTTCGTTTCATCAAACATTATGATTGATGATTTGTTTAATGGCTTTAAGAAACATCATACACATATCG
>JAFZLN010000087.1 GCA_017551465.1 Bacilli bacterium | reverse complement strand
GGAAAAGAAGGCGTACTGTGAAAAGATTAATGAATACGTTATCTCAGTCGAGTTATCCACTGAAGATTTAGCCCTCAA
The DNA here is from genome assembly GCA_017551465.1 of Bacilli bacterium. Lineage (GTDB taxonomy): Bacteria > Bacillota_I > Bacilli_A > RFN20 > CAG-826 > RUG14515. Next base: position 4,338 of record JAFZLN010000087.1, on the reverse strand, counting down.
TAGTGCGGAACAAAAGCAAAAAGCTATCGATTATGTTTATGGTAATGATTATCAAAAACAAAAACGTGATATCAGTAGTGCAATTGTTTCCTCAATTGGTGAAATTGATGGTTTATTAGAAAAGAATGTTATCTCTTCAAGTGATCAATTGAATAGAGTTTTATTCATTCAACAAATCTTCTTGATTCTTCTTGTGGCTTTCTTTGTGGCAGCGGTGGCCTTCATTAGACATGGTCTATTAAGACCAATCAACGTCGCTATTAATAAGATTTCCCGTCGTGAATTCTTGGATGGTTCACGTGGCTTAAGAGAATACCGCTACTTAGTGGAAGCTTATAACGAAGCAAGAAGCATTAGCATCGATAACGCTGAAAAACTGACCTATATTGCCGAACATGATAAATTAACCGGTGTCTATAACCGTACTGGTTATGACCGCATCTATCGTGGCTTACTTTTAGATAAGACCATCTTCATTCTTATTGACCTTGATAACTTTAAGTCAATCAATGATAACTATGGTCATAGTGTTGGTGATAAGGTTATCAAAACCATCAGTGCGATCTTATCTAAATTCTTCCCTAACGATTTCGTCTTCCGTATCGGTGGCGATGAATTTGCAGTTTTAATCTTCGATTACAAAGAAGATATTAAAGAAGACTTAGTTAGAAAATTTGAGGCAATGAATAAAGAAATCGCCTCCAAAAAAGACGAGATTCCATCTGAATCAGTTAGTATTGGTGTGGCCTTCGGCACAAAAGAAGACGATACTGACTCCTTATATCGTAAAGCTGACCGTGCGATGTACTATATTAAGACTCGCACCAAGAGTGGTTATTGCTTCTACGACAGTATCAAAGAAAACAAATAGTTTTGATAAAAACTTATCAATTGGATAAACTATAAGTGTATATAGGAGGTTTTATCTTATGCGCAATTTATCAAAAGCATTTTTAAGAGTTAACGCTATTTTATCATTCGTTTTCATGGGCCTATTCATTTTAGCGGCTGTTGTTTTCTTCATCGTTGGTTCTCCATTAGTGAGCCAATACATTGAAAATGAAGGAGGGGCTATTGGTTATACCATTGGTATGATGGCTGGTGGTGCTGCCTTCTTATTCGCCGCCGCTATGGCGCTTATCTCCGCGATTGTTTCTAACAAAGCTAGAAATCTTCAAACTAAAGGCGCTTTAGTGATTGCAATTGTCTTCAGCGCTCTTTCCGCTACAGCCTTTGGCATCGCTGGTGGTGTCCTCGGTTTAGTGCAAAACTTAAAAGAAGAGAGAAGAGATAGAAGAAACAATATTGTCGACGCTCAATAAGCTTGCTTAATGTGAGTTCTCGCAAACTCACCAAAGCCAATGACAAATATCTCTACATAAGTAGAGAAATCAACTTGATGCTTACCAATGAACGCGGTTTCAAAAATGACACCAAATTCATTGGTTTTCATTTTGTTATCAATAAAACCATGTGAGTAGTAGAAGTTCTTTCTATTAACTCTTTCATCATAATTAGGATATTTAGGATCAATTTCTTCAAAGCACAGCAAGATGACATAGTCAGGATATGATTTTTTAATATCCTCGATAATCTCACCACCAAAGCCTTGATGACGATATTGTTCTTGGACCGCTAAAAAGAAGATATAGCAGACATCTTGATAGAAGCAAAGAAAGGTAAAACCAATAAAAGTATTATTTAAATAATAAGCGAATAGTTTATTCTCTTTCTTTTCTAATGATTTAAAAAAGTATTTCGTGGGTGGTCTTTCATCAATAGGAAAAGCGCTTTCTAATAATTTAGAAACATCTTTTTTAATATCAAGTTCCCCTAAATACTCTCTTTTTTCTAACATAACTATATTTTAAAGTTATTCTCTTTCTTTAACATCTCATATTTGTCATAATGAGAGTGAAAGGGATATCTCTCAAAGATATGAATAATACTATGAAACCATTAGTCGTTTATTTTTCTCGTGTTGGCGAAAATTCCGTCAACGGACAAACACAAGTAATCAAGAAAGGCTTTACTGAAATACTTGCAGAAAAGATTTCAGCTGAGAAAGCCGCTCCAATGTTCAAGATTGAACCAGTTGAACCATATCCATTCTCTTATGAAGAATGTGTTAAACGTTCTAGAAGAGAAGATGAAACAGGTGAAAGAGTGCCTTACTTAAATCCATTACCAAACCTTGATGAATATGATGTTATCTATTTAGGCTTCCCATGCTGGTGGAGAACATATCCAAGAGTGGTGGCGACTTTTGTTAGAGACTATAAGCTCATCGGTAAAACCATCTACCCATTCTGCACGAATGAAGAAGGTTCTTTAGGTTTAGCGGAAATGGAATTAAAAGGTGCGGCAAAAGGGGCTATCATCAAGCCAGGCTTTGCCTGTAAGGGTAGTGAAGTCGATAATATCGACGCCAAATTAAAAGAATGGTTGAATAAGTAATTATGAAAAAACTAATTGAAAAAGATATCTATTATATCGGTGTAAACGACCATCAAATTGATTTGTTTGAAGGCCAATATATTGTTCCTAATGGTATGGCGTATAACTCTTACGTCATCAAAGATGAATTAATCGCTATTATGGATACAGTGGACCAACACTTCACTGAAGAATGGTTAAAGAATCTTTCTAATGTGTTGGAGGGAGAAAAACCAACTTATTTAATCATTCAACATATGGAGCCAGATCACTCCGCGAATATAATTAATTTCTTAAAGAAATATCCTGATACATATGTCGTTGGTAACGCTAAAACATTTAAGATGATGGAACAATTCTTCCACGAAGAAATCCCTCATAAACTCGTCGTTAACGATGGCGACTCATTAAATCTTGGTCAACATGTTTTAAACTTTGTCTTTGCCCCAATGGTGCACTGGCCAGAAGTCATGTTCACCTATGATAGTTACGCTAAAGTCTTATTCAGCGCGGATGCGTTCGGCAAATTTGGTGCACTTGATGTTGAAGAAGAATGGGACTGTGAAGCCCGTCGATACTATTTTGGTATCGTTGGTAAATATGGCGCACAAGTGCAAGCGGTTTTAAAGAAAGCCGCTACTTTAGACATTAAGACAATTTGTCCATTGCATGGACCAATCTTAAATGGTGATTTATCACATTATTTAAAACAATATGATATTTGGTCATCATATCAAAGTGAAACCGATGGTGTTGCTATCTTCTATACAAGCGTATACGGTCACACCAAAGAAGCAGTGGAATTATTAAAAGAAAAGTTAGAGGCTAATGGCACACCTAAAATCGCTATTGCGGATTTAGCAAGAGACGATATGGCGGAAGCTGTCGAAGATGCCTTTAGATATTCAAAGATTGTGTTAGCCACAACGACATATAACGCTGGTATATTTCCATTCATGGAAACATTTATCGCTCACTTAGTGGAACGCAATTTCCAAAATAAGAAAGTGGCTTTTATTGAAAATGGTTCCTGGGCCCCTCTTGCGGCCAAGGTCATGAAAGATAAACTCGCTAACTGTAAGAATCTCACATTCATTGAACCAACAGTAAAGATTCTCTCTTCTATGAATGAAGAAACAAAAGAACAAATCAATGTTCTTGCAGAAGCCTTAAGTAGTGACTATAAGGCCATTAAAGAATTAAAAGAAGAAAAGCAACCAGAACTAGATCCAAAAGCCTTATTCAAAATTGGCTATGGCTTATATGTCGTCACCTCTAAAGATGATAAGAAAGATAATGGCTGTATCGTCAATACAGTGACACAACTAACAGACACACCTCTACGCGTTGCGGTTAATGTTAATAAACTTAATTATTCGCATGATTTAATCAAAAAGAGTGGTGTCCTTAACGTCAACTGTTTAAATAACGAAGCCCCATTTAGTATCTTCCAAAAATATGGCTTTGCCTCTGGTAAAGACGTCGATAAATTTGTTGGAGAAGAAGTAATTAGAAGTGAAAACGGATTAGTGGTGCTCTCTAATTACATCAACGCTTTCATCTCTCTAAAAGTGGATAACTATGTCGACTTGGGTACACATGGCATGTTCATCTGCTCAGTGACTGAAAGTAAGACCATCAACAACATTGAAACCATGACATATAACTATTACCAGGCTAATGTTAAACCAAAACCAAATACTGAAAAGAAAAAAGGTTACGTCTGCAAGGTATGTGGGTATGTCCATGAAGGTGATTTGCCTGATGATTTCATCTGCCCACTTTGTAAACATGGTGTCGCAGATTTCGAAGAAATAAAGTAAAGGAGATATTTATGAAGTACGTTTGTCAAGCCTGTGGCTTTGTCTATGATGAAGAATTAGGCGATCCAGAAAGAGGCAT
>JAFZLN010000086.1 GCA_017551465.1 Bacilli bacterium | reverse complement strand
GCTTCTAAAACATTACATCCATTGAATGCATAAGATGGGACTTGTGCAACCCAAGTTTCGGAGAAGCTATAATCCGCTGCGAGTAAACCAGCGTTTTGTTTATTGTATAAACCACTTTGATTAGCAAATGAAACAGAGTAAACTTTTCCAAACACTCTTAAGACATGTATATCTCTTTTAGCGCGTGGTTCAATATAGTTGCCATAATTTAATGTTGCTCTTAATACATAATTATTTTCAGTTACATATATGGATTCTTGATACACGCTTTCACCAAATTGCAATTGGATACAGGTTTGATAACCAACTTCAACAGTTAATTCCACAGTGATTTGTTTAGTTTGTTCTGTAAAGTAGAAATATCCGAAACGCATATTAGCAATATATTCTGCGTCATACACTAAAGATTGATTAATAACTTGATATTCATCATGAATGCCTAAACAACGAGCAAGCCAACTGCCTTCATAGCCAGCGAGGAAAGGATTTACTGAACGCAAAACATTAATAAAGATTTCATCAGTAGTCTTTGGGAATGCAAGAATCATTGCGCCTTTACCGTTTTCCATCATTCCACCATTGCCGTCAAATCCTAAGAAATATGATTTAGATTCAACATAGGTTTTAGTCCATGTGATAGTTAAATCCATATCTGCTTCCATCGGAGGAATAATTAAGACTCTACGATCATCAATTTCTGTTGGTTCTCGATATTCAGTTTCAGCATGAATAAGACGACCATACTTGTTAAATTCATAACGTTCGATGCCGTTATACCATTCCATGTAATATCCGAGTCTACCGTCCGCATATTTGTAGTAAACACAGGCATCATCATCTTCGATATCTGACGCTTTTTGATTGGCGAGATTATAAATCTGCAAAGTATTATAAGCAGAACTTTCGATTTGTAAGTCGCCTTCTTCGTTTAGAACATATTTGTCTTCTAAAGAGAAATTATAATGTTCTGTATCCTCGTAATAATATACATAGCCATGTATTGTTGCATACTTAAGTGGATTGTTTTTTTCATCCGCTTTTAAAGCTAGTTGATGGAAATTGTAATAGTCAATTGGAGTGGTTCTATTTTTATTTCCACCTTTGTTACCACCACATCCAACTAAACCAACGAGTAAGATTGGTAGCACAACAAATAACTTATTTTTCATAAAGTTATCTCCTTATCTATAAAACCTAAATTAATCTTACAACTTTTACTAAATACACTCAAAAGAAAAACCGAAATAACAAGTATTCCGGTTCATTTCTTTAATTTTTGATAAATTAGTCGACCCAAGTCACTAAGACGACTGGGGCGTCATCTCCACGACGGTTTTCAAGTTTTAATCTTCTTGTATAACCACCATTACGATCTTTAAATCTAGGACCGATAACGTTGAATAATTTATCTGTCGCATTTAAGCCTTCGCCTGCGTCAACGTTTCTGACAAATCTATTGGCTTCTCTTTTCGCGTTCATAACATCTTCCTTTTTGGTTAATGTTACTAAGCGATCAGCTTCTTTAACGACATCACGAGCGACTGCTGCGGTAACTTTGACTGATTCATGAACAATTAAATCGGTCACAACATTACGAAGCATGTTCTCATATTTGCTTTTGGTATAAGCGGCTTTAAATCTCACGCCGGTCTTACCATGGACATTTTTACGACCTTGTGCTGGCATAATATCTTTTCCTTTCTAATTATTCAAAATCTCTGAATGATAAGCCGATAGAGGCAAGTTTTTCTTTAATCTCTTTAAGAGATTTCTTACCTAAATTCTTGACTTTCATCATATCGTCTTCACTCTTTTCAGTTAATTCTAAGACTGTAGAGATAGACGCTCTTTTTAAGCAGTTATAGCTTCTAACGGATAAGTCGAGATCTTCAATAGTGATATTCTCATATTTATTTTCTTCGACTGTTTCGACTTCTTTTTCAATATTGATGTCTTGAGTAATTTCCGCTAAGGAGAGGAATTTGTTGAGGTGCTCAATTAATAATTTAGCAGCCCAAACCACCGCTTCTTGTGGAAGAATGCTTCCATTAGTCCAAACTTCTAATGTTAATTTGTCAAATTTGGAATCGTGACCAACACGGGTGTTGTCAACGATGTAATTTGATTTTCTAACTGGAGAATAGTTACTATCAGTAGCGATAACTCCGACTGGGAAGTTAGGATGTAAAGCTTTGTTTTGTTCACCGGTGAAATAGCCTCTACCGTTTCTTGCGTGTAAGACCATGTGTAAGGATCCGCCTTCAGCGACATGCGCGATGACGACATCTTTATTCACGACTTCAACACCAGTTGGGCAAACGATATCTGCACCTGTGACGACTTTGGCTTCATCAACATTGATTTCAAGTCTCTTATTGCTATCATCAGTTTCATCAATCTTTAAGACCAAGTCTTTAAGATTAAGAATGATAGCGGTCACGTCTTCTTCGACACCATCAAGGCTGGAGAATTCGTGTTGTGCACCTTCGACTTCAACCGCGTAAACGGAAGCGCCTGGAAGGGCAGAGAGTAACACTCTTCTAAGAGCGTTACCTAAGGTTAAACCAAAACCTCTTTCGAGTGGTTCAATGACGAAACGACCATAATTTTCATTGCCGTCATAGTCGGCTTGTGTAATGCCAAATCTTTCAAAAGGATTTGCGATTTTCATATTGTGTTTCCTCCTTGATTATTAACCACGTGGGCGTTTTGGTGGACGGCATCCATTGTGTGGGATTGGGGTAGTATCAACGATACTTAAGATTTGTAATCCAGAGACCGCTAAAGAACGGATCGCTCCTTCTCTTCCTGGACCTGGGCCCTTGACATCGACATCAACTTGTCTAATGCCTTGTTCATATGCGCTTTTGGCGGCTGCTTCACTTGCTTGTTGAGCGGCAAATGGAGTAGATTTCTTTGCACCTTTAAATCCTAACGCACCAGCACTGCTCCATGCGATGGCGTTGCCATCGACATCGGTAATAGTAATGATGGTGTTATTAAATGTGGAGTGAATGTGGGCCACGCCTCTAGTATATGAACGTTTGACTTTTTTCTTACGAACAGGTTTTGCCATACTATTTCTCTCCTTTCATTATTTAGGTGCGACTTTCTTATTCGCAATGGTCTTACGTGGACCTTTACGAGTACGCGCATTTGTTTTGGTTTTTTGACCACGGACTGGTAAGCCTTTTTTATGTCTTACACCGCGGTAGCAACCGATTTCGGTTAATCTTTTAATGTTTAAGGCGACTTCTCTTCTTAAATCACCTTCGACTTTTAATTTGCTGACTTCTGCTCTGATTGCGTTCATTTGATCATCACTTAAGTCTTTGACTCTGATTGTGCTATCAACTTTCGCATCATCACAGATTTTTTTAGCAGTAGTTCTACCAATACCGTAAATGTAGGTAAGGGAGAATCCGACTTGCTTGTCATTAGGAATATCAACACCAACGATACGTGCCAGATTCAATTTCCTCCTTATTAACCTTGTCTTTGCTTGTGCTTAGGATCACTACAAATGACCATGACTTTGCCATGTCTTTTGATGACTCTGCACTTGGAACAGATAGGTTTGACGGAAGGTCTTACTTTCATAGTTTTTTCCTCCTAAATTAGATTCTACTTGAATCTATAAGTTATTCGGCCCCGTGTAAAATCATAAGGCGAGATTTCTACGGTAACTTTATCACCTGGAAGAATGCGAATGTAATTCATTCGGATTTTACCAGAAACGGTAGCCAAGATTACCATGTCGTTTTCTAGCTTTACTCTAAACATCGCGTTTGGTAAGGTTTCGGTTACGACCGCCTGTACTTCGATGACATCTGCTTTTGACATTATTTATTCTTCTCCTTCATAACT
>JAFZLN010000085.1 GCA_017551465.1 Bacilli bacterium | reverse complement strand
TGCCTTTTCCACCCCACCATAAACCTTGAGCGTCTGTGCTGACGCGGATAATACCTGCTACATATGTCGCGTATCCATCACCCACTTGTGTAAGGTAATCATCTTGACGATCCGCCATTGAAAAGACTGGTGTATCACCAGCGGCATCGAGGACTTCTTTGACATTTGTGGCTACACTACTTCTGCGTGCAAGTACACCATCAATAACGGATTCTAAGAAACCGAAATTTTCATATGTGCCAGTAACTTTTAAAACTGGTTCATTAGCCTGAATGATATCACCATCATTTAAGGCTTCAATTAATAATTCTTCTGGATGAACAGCGAATGTATGAAGGATAGCGATGGCTTCATCAACACCACATAACATTGAGTTATCTCTTCTTTGGAACCATTGCATTGTAACAATGTGTCCTTGAAGGTTTTCACTAACAATCTTACGGCTCTTTAAAAAGTAATTAGCACTGTAGAAACCTTCACCTAATTCTTTTGGAAAATTAAATGTTTTGTTTGTGATACGGGAGATCTTTCCCGCTTTCTTTAATTCTACTTCCATCATATTTCTCTTTCCTCCATTTGGAAAAAATCTTTATCTAAATCATCATCACTTATTTCATCTTCGAGGATGATTTCTTTATCTTCTTCTTCGGCATCTAAATCTTTGTAGGTAGCAAAGCGATCTTCTTTAACAAATGTGCCATCGGCGATAAGAGTGTCTTTTCTAACTTTTACTTTGTAAACACCTTCATCTTTAGCGATGTAAAAGCCCGATTCATCTTTACTTAAAAGCATGATGTCATATTTACCTAAATAGCCATTAAGGATGGCAATAAGTTCATAGTTAGGTAAAGTAATTAGACCTTTGATTCTAATCTTCACATACTTCTTTAAATTGAAGATATCGATACGGTAAATCTTACCATTCTTTTCATAGATTAATAAGTCACCATCTTGTTTAGGTAAAAGAGACTTTGGTTGCTCATCAAAATCGACACTTAAGTAAGCGTTGATTTTATCGAAATGATTAATTAATCCATATTTAGCAATCATAACTTCTCCAAGATTAAACGATAGATTGGCTGACCTAGTTCACGGAAACTAGCTTCATATTCTGTAATCTCATCAAATGGATCTTTACCATCATAAGAATAGTTAGCTTCCACTAGTTTGAATGTTGAGTTTTCAAGTATCTCTAAAGAGTAGGTAAATAAGTCATAATTATCGGTTTTAAAGATGAGCTTACCACCACGTTTGAGTATACGATAGTATTGACCTAAGAACGAATCAGAAGTTAACCTTCTTTTAGCGTGTCTCTTCTTTGGCCATGGGTCAGAGAAATTAAGGAAAATACCCTCTACTGATTCAGCCTCTATTGACGGTAATACCTGACCTGCATCAGCGTACACTAGCTTCGCATTAGTCACTTCACCTTCGACAAGCTTCTTCGCGGTAAAACCAGCGCATGTGACATTACGTTCCATACCGATAAAGAATGTATCTGGGTGGTTCTTAGCCATATTGACTAAGAATTGACCTTTGCCAGAACCAATTTCTAAATAATAATTTTTATAATTATTAATAGCGTCGAAAGCACACATCACTTCGGTGTGTTCTTCGATATATGGTTTAGCCCAAGGTTTGTATTTTGTTCTCATTATTTAATTAACTTTCCTAAATCAACGATGGCATGAGCGTAGATACCCATAGATTCAACGAGATATTCTCTCTTGGTATTTTCATTAACACCATGCATCTTTGGATCATGGCCTGGATATTCCATACCAAAGGCCACGACATTGTCTGCTTCTTTAGCGTATGTACCACCACCAGAAGCGATGATTTCAGTTTTATAGTCACCTGTTTCTTCTTGATAGACCTTTAATAAGGTTGTAATTAATGGACTATCCTTTGGATAGAAGAGGAGAGGAGAAATACCATCAACTTCAATTTCAAATGGTTTAGAAGCTTCTTTGATGTTATTAATCATGTCTTCCGCTTTCACGGTTTCAACGTGACGGTAGTTAACAACTACTTCTAATTCATCGTTCTCATAAGAGAATAAACCAACGTTAAGGGAGTTAGTGCCCATATTATCACTATTAGCGGCAGCGTTAACACCTGCCCCTCTAGTGTCGTTTAACATTTCATATAACTTAACAAAGTCAGCGTTCTGATAATATTCGCCTAAATATTTAACAGCTTCCATAGCCGCGTTTTTACCCATCCATGGAATAGAACCATGTGCGGCCACACCATTGAATGTTAAAAGCATTTCATTACCTTTAGCTAAGTAGGAATAATCCACATCCTTATTATTTAAATAAGAGATGAAGTTAAGGTCTTCTTTCATTAAGACTTCACACTTTTCAATAACAGCGTTAGAGGCTACACCGCCTTTAATACTTTTAACTTCAGGGAATTTAACATTCTTTTTAACTTTGAAGCCAATAATACCTTTTTCAGCGTATGTAAGTGGATAAGCACTATCTGGAGAAAAACCATAGGTTGGTTGTTTCTTTTTTAAAGTATGGAAATAACGTTCCATACAAGCACTACCTCTTTCTTCATTACCGCCCACTAAGAATCTCACTTGATAGTTACCAAGTAAGTTATTATCTCTTAAGGCTTTTAAGCCATAATAGCAGGAGAGTAATGGGCCTTTATCGTCAGCGACTCCACGAGCGTATAAGAAGCCATCTTTTTCTAACATGGTAAATGGATCTTGTGGCCAACCTGTTCCGACAGGAACAATATCAGCGTGCGCCATAATGGTGACGTTTTTATCTAATTCATTTGTTAAGATTTCTACTACGTAGTTACCATAGTTATTAACAATAAAGCCGTCTTTTCTAGCGACTTCTGCGATAAATTGAAGGGCTTTAGAAACACCTTTACCAAATGGATTTTCTTCATCC
>JAFZLN010000084.1 GCA_017551465.1 Bacilli bacterium | reverse complement strand
TGCATTGGGAAGATGGTGATGTGACTTGGCATATTATAGACTTCATTGAATAAAGAACCGTAGATGTCTTTAGAACCTCTATATTCTTTTCTTAAGATAGCTTTATGTTCTTTATCGAGCGACTTTAGCCAGCCATATAAGGTTTGGTTATCATGTGTGCCTGGGTAAACAATAATATTTTCATTATTATCTAATTGCTCAAAGGCCACAAATTGGATAACTCTCATACCTGGCAGTTTATAGTAATCTCTTAGTTCATGAACACTATCGAAGAGGATACCTAAGTCTTCGGCGATGATTTGGATATTTGGGTATTGTTCGAATAATTTATCAAAGAAATCGTTACGCGGACCAACACGCCATTCACCACGTCTAGCGTTTTCATCACCCGCTGGGATGACACAATATGTGTCAAAGGCACGGAAATGATCTAAGCGGAGAACATCCGCTCTACTTGCTAAACAAGCAATACGATTAATTAAGAATCTATAATTATTCTCTTTCATCTTGTCGAAGTTATAAATTGGTGTACCCCATAATTGGCCATCATCTGAGAAAGCATCTGGTGGGCAACCAGAAACCACTGTTGGATTATAATGTTCATCCATCATGAATTCATCTTTATTTAAATAGCAATCAACACTATCAAGACCAACATAGAATGGGCAATCCGCGATAATCTTTACACCATTCTTATTCGCATATTTCTTAATGTTGTTCCATTGATTAAGGGCAATAAACTGGCACCAAATATGGAAGTTAATCTCGTCATTTGCGAATGCTGGAATATGTTTGATAATCCATTCATTCCAAGGTTTATTATCATTGATATTTTTAAGCACTAAATATTTAGCGTACTCTTCACACCATGGGTTTTCTTTTTTGAATTTTTTAAGTGAAATTTTGGAGTTTTTATATGCCCGTCTTAAGTATTTTTCCTTAAACGCTAAAACATCAGCATATCTAACACGAGTGGAATTTGCTTGATATTTAGGGGCTTTATCTAGTAAGCCTTTTTCCACTAAATCATCTAACGAGATGTAGCGGATATCAATCGCCTCACTACAAACTGTAATGTAAGGTGAATTAGCGGGACCAACCGGATTCAAAGGTAAGATTTGCCAGTAATGATACTTACGTTCTTTTAACCAATCGATAAATTCATAGGCATAGTGAGAAAAGTCACCAATGCCATGGTTACCTGGTAATGAGAATACTGGAAGTAAAATACCAACATTTCTTTTTTTCATAGAAATTAGTCTACCCTTTTCTAAGAAAAGAAAAAAGGGGTAACTGCTTGCTCTTAATCTTTTGGGCTATATAATAGAGGTATGCAAATAGTCAAATTGTATGTCGTAGACACGGATTTAGGTAAAAAGCATTTTCGCTTTCTTTTAGAAAATGTTAATGCTGAGCAAAAAGAAAAAGCCTTAAGATTCGCTAATGAAGTTGATCAAATTAGGTCGCTTCTTTCTTCATACTTGAAGAATCTGTTGTCTGAAGAAGAATTACTTAAGAATGAAAATGGCAAGCCATATTTCGCTAACGGACCATACTTCAATATCTCCCATTCTGGAAGATATGTTTTAATGGCGGTTGCCACTTCAGAAGTTGGTGTGGATATTGAAGAAATCAAATACAAAGATATGTCTTCACTAGTAAGAATCTTTAACGAAGCCGAAGCTAAGATGATTAAAGAGCATAGTGACTTCTACTATCTATGGTGCGCTAAAGAGAGTTTGATTAAGTGTATGGGTTTAAGTGTTGGCAAAGTAAGAGAAATACCAAGCTTGCCACTTAATGGATTAAAAACATATAAAGGCATTGATTATCAATGTCAGTCCTTTATCTATGATAAACACATCGTTTCTATTACAAGAGAGGGAAGCGAAGAATACAAAATTGATATCAATAAGGTCATCAAGTTGCCTTATTTGATGAAGTAATAGTTTTCTTTGCGTTGCAAAACAACCAATTAAAGGTTATCCTATCGTTATCGCTATGAATGCTTTGCAAGAAAAACAATTAAACATTTTGAAATACTTCATAAAAGTATGTGAGAAACATCATCTCCAATATTTTCTTGTGGGTGGTTCCACTCTAGGGGCGATTAGACACAAAGGTTTCATCCCGTGGGATGATGATATCGATGTTGGTATGCCTAGAAAAGACTACGATAAATTTGTAGAACTTCAATCAGAGTTTGATGGCACACCTTATTTCATCCAAACATTCAAAACCGATCCTTGCTATATCTACAACTATGGTAAGTTAAGAGACTCATCCACCACCTTTATTGAAAATACATATAAACAACATCGTATCAACCATGGTGTTTGGATTGATATCTTCCCAATCGATGGTTTTTCAAAAGAAATCAAACCAAGAGAAACATTTAAAAAGAAAATCAATCACATTTGGTGGCAAGTTTATTTAAGCTATTTACCAGCACTTAGAAGAAAAGTTCACGCTAGAACATTCTTCAAAGATATTGCCCTTAATATTGTTGCTGGTTTGTTTTATGTGTTTGATATTGCCCATTGGCGCAATAAGCACGTTGAAAAATTAGTAAGAAAAATCCCATTAGAAGAATCCGTTATGGCGGGTAACTTCTTTGGTTTTAATATGAAAAGAGAGGCCATGGACACCAATATCTTTAAAGAATTCATCAAAGTTCCTTTTGAAGATATCGAAGCCTATGTCCCTAAAGACTATGACACTTATTTAAAAAATCTTTATGGTGATTACATGAAGTTCCCACCAGCGGATAAGCAAGTTGGTCACCACTATAACTCTGGACTTTCTTTAGAACAGGGATATGAAGATTACTTAAAAGAACATAAAATATAGTAAAGGAGTTATCCAATATGAATATTGCTCTTATTCTTGCCGCTGGCAGCGGTACTCGCATGGGTAATGCAGATAAACCAAAACAATTTCTTCCAATTTATGGAAAACCTTTAATGATTCACACCATTGAAGCTTTTGAAATTAATGATGATGTCGATAAGATTGTAATCGTCACTAACGAACAATATATCGATCAAGTTAAAGTTTGGTGTAAGCAATATGATTTAGGCAAAGTAAGAAGCGTTGTAGCGGGTGGTAACTCTAGACAAATCTCTGTTTATAATGGCTTAAAAGCGGTTGAAGAATTAGTTTCTTCTCCAGACGATATTATTGTCATCCACGATGCCGCTAGACCATTAATCAGCCAAAAGATTATTAATGATAACATTAATGTTTGCAAAGAGTTTGGTGCGGTCGATACCGTTATTAAAGCAAGCGATACAATTATTAGAAGCAAAGATAACGAAGTTATCTCTGACATTCCAAATAGAAACGAATTATATCAAGGACAAACTCCTCAAACATTCAAATTTAAGATTATTAAAGATGCCCATGAAAAGGCTTTAAAAGAAGATATTCCTAATGTCACTGATGATGCTAAGTTAGTGTTATCCTTTGGTATTGATGTCCACTTGGTGGAAGGTAGCGCTCAGAACTTCAAAATCACCACTTTTGATGATTTGATGATGCTCAAAGCCTTATTAAAACTCGGAAAGACTGAGGTTAACCTTTAATGTTTAACAATATATTTAAAGTAACTTCTCCAGGCGTCATTGAAAAATTCATCGATACTGTCGAAGACATGGACAATAAAGTCCTTGTTAGAGTGGATACAATGGCCATCTGTAAAGCGGATATCCGTTACTTTTCAGGTAACCGTGATATTAACGTTTTAAACCATAAATATCCTTTAGCCCCAATCCATGAAGCTGTTGGTGAAGTTGTTAAAGATCCAACAGGAACATTTAAAAAGGGTGATAAGGTTATCCTAGTTCCTAACTCATTTGATGAGAGATATTATTCCGACAATTCTAATCGTAGATGTCATAGAAAAGACCTAGGTGATAACTATTATCCTAAAGCAGTTTTTAGAAGTTCCACTGCTGATGGTTTTTTAAGAAACTACTACACATGTAGCCCGGATTTACTAGTTAAGTATGATGAAAGCATCGATCCTAGCATCGCTGTTTTCTCAGAATTATTGAGTGTTGCTACTGCCGCTTTAAGAAGAATTGACTTTAACGAAGTTGAAAAACTAGCATTGTTCGGTGATGGCATTATGGCCTATATCGTTTACATTATGCTTTTATATGCTCATCCTGATTTAGACTTAACAGTTTTTGGCATTGATGACCATAAACTAGCGGCCTTTAAAAACGTTAAAACAGCGAAGTTTGAAGACTATAAAGGCGAGAAGTTTGACACTCTTATTGAAGCAGTCGGTGGTAAGTTCTCCGCGGATGCGATTAACAACATGATTGATTTATCAATCCCTGGTGCTGATTTAATTCTCATGGGTGTCAATGAAGAGAAATCCCCAATCAACACTAGACTAGTGTTAGAAAAAGGCTTATCGCTTAAAGGCGTTACAAGAAGCACAAAGCAAGATTTTGAATATGTCGCAAAAGCCCTTAATGATGAAAAAGTGAGAGAAGCTTTATCTATCATGGTTCTTTCACAAAACAAGATTAATAATGTTGGCGATATTTATAAATGTTTTGAAGCCGATATCAATAATAAAACTGAAATCGGTAAGAATTTAATGCATTGGTAGTTATGACCACAAAACAAATTGTCATTTTAGCGTACGCTGGTTGGTTAGTCTTATTATCCATTGTTGCTTTTATCGCCTATGGCGTGGATAAAAGAAAAGCCAAGAAAGGCAAATGGAGAACTAAAGAGAAAACACTACTTCTCTTATCATTTTTAGGCGGTGCTTTTGGTGGCTTCCCAGCCATGTTAGTGTTCCATCACAAAACCAAAGGTGAGCACTGGTATTTCACTGTTGTTAATCTTCTTGGATTAATGATTCATACTACACTATTGATTTTGTTAATATTTGTAATTAATTTCTAAAAGAAAAGCCCACTCGAAAGTGGGCATTTTTTATATTGTAAAAGGTAGTTATTTTTCAACAGAGATATCTTGTGATAACTCTTTTTGTTCTTCGTTGAATTTATCAGCTTTTCTAATGTCTCTCTTAGTAGCTTTTTCTTGATCAACTGCTTCGCCCATATGAACAACGAGTTGATTGTATGGAATTTCGATGCCATTATCATCAAACATGATTTTGATTTCGCGGTTGATATCTCTTTGGACTTGATAGATATCATCTTCCTTACATTTAGCGACGAATAATAATTCAACACCAGATTCGCCTAATTCGCTGACACCCATATAGATAGGACCTTCAACGATAGCAGGAATCTTTTCTTTAATCTTAGCAATGTTATCAGAGATAACTGCTTCAACTTTTTCAATTCTGGCAGCATAGGAAACAAAGACAGAAGCCTTCGCTAAAGATAATTCTTGTGTTTGGTTAATGATGGTTTTGATTTCACTATTGTTAACGATTTTGACGTTACCACCAACGTCTAAAAGTTTAGTGGTTCTCATACCGATTTCTCTGACTTCGCCTCTCCAACCATCAATGATGACGATATCACCAACTTGGAATTCACCTTCAAAGACGATGAAGATACCAGCTAAGATATCAGCCACTAAGGATTGGGAACCAAGGCCTATGATAAGAGCAAGGACACCAGCACCAGTTAATGTTGCGGTAGCAGGAACTTCCCAAGTATCTAAGATGAAGAATACAGCGCATAAGCCAATCGCCCATTTAGCAAACGAAACCATCAAGCGAGAAATTGTTTGACCTTTCTTACTTCTAAAGACAATTTTCGCCACATAATGCAATATAATTGCAAATGTCACAGCAAGGCCAACGATTTGAATGGTTCTTAGCGTATGAGGAATCGCACGTTCTAAGAAATAATCGGCAAACGGAGAACCTGTATTGCTGTTATAGAACAAAGGTTCTTGAACTGTCCATATTGTTTCTTTAATCTTGCTTCCATCATCTAATGTTTTGTCGACAATTTCTTTACCAGCACCAAAAATGAATTTGCTAAAAGCAAAGATGAGGATTGTCGCTATGACGAGAACGCCATAGATGGACCATTTGATAATTGTGTTTCTTGTTTCTTTTTTCATAATAACTACCTCCAAATTTTAAATATTAAGCCGAGAGTTCAAACACATAGCTCTCGAATAAAACCATAGTTGTGTAATCAGATTCAGTTGGCCTCACACCTTCTTGAACCTTCCAGAATTTGATAGAAATCTTGACCGGGCTTCCAAAGTCTTGCCAAACAGCATCATCATCAAATCCTTCTTCGCATTCTCTTAATGAGACATATGTGTAATTGCCCATATAAGATAAGGCAAATCCACATGTGTATTTCTTTTCTGTTTCACATTCGAAAATAAGATAAACTTCATAGTCTTCTGGCTGGCCAGTATAGATTGGCATGAAGCTGACATTATAATCACCAGCATAGATTTGATCGCTAATAATATTTCCACCATAGACAGTTGGGTTTTCATTTAAGGTGAAAGTAACGTCTTCTTCCACGTATACTTCTTGTTCAATAACGTCTGGTCCACCATTTTCTTCATCGTCTACATTGAGCATAGATGCAGTAATCTTAATAGTCACACCATAGGAATTAATGAGATTAACTGGATCATATGGTCCGTCCACACTGTTAAAGAGGGTGCCATATAACCAGTCATGGGTAACTGTATCGCCTTCAAATGCTAAATAAGCATATTCTTCATCGTTATAAAGGATATCCACTGCAAAGTGTCTATATACATGAGCGGCATCATCAAATAAGAACTTGAGCGCTAACATGTATGATTGATCAGATGTTTGAGCGTAGAAATCATATGATGTTTCAATACCTTGGAAGGTACTGACCAATGAATTCGTAAACTTGAATTCTTCATCTTCAACCACAATGAATTCTTCATCTAATTTCATATATTTAAAGCTGTATTTCATACGATGGTTAACCACGTCAATTGCGTATATTGGTTCCTCATATTCGTCATAACCAGTGATTTCGTTAACTTCGAAAGTTTGGACATCAGTGGTTTCCGCTAAATAGAAGGTTCTTGTTTCTTCTGTTTCTAAGTCAGTCAGAATGAATTGGAAACCATATAGATAATAAAGGTCATCTTGATAATCAATTTGGACATCAAATGTTCTTTCATCAAAGTTAGCATTCTTATCAAAGATAAGTTTATGGAATTCCACGATAGCGCCACTATTATCGGTGAATGTTACTTCACCTTCTTCTAATACTTGGTCTTCACCATTGTATTTACAAGAAAGACGATATTTATAAGATTCAGATAATGATATTTCAATACCATCTAAATCAATTGTTTGTACTTCTGTGGTTTTTTCTAATGGTACACCGATACCAAATTCCTCTTCCTCTGGATGATCACTGCTGACTGGTTCATCAAACAAATAAATAAATGTTAGAACGAAATCAGAGTAGAGATCATAGTCATCCACAAAGTCTAATTGCACATCAAATGTTCT
>JAFZLN010000083.1 GCA_017551465.1 Bacilli bacterium | reverse complement strand
TTGGCTTTGTGAGAAAATACGAGCACCTCTCTTTTAAAGAGGCGCTTAAGAAAGTCGCTGAAATCTGTGATTATCATGATCCTAGACTAGATGATATCCACGAAGTTAAAGTCGTTGACCCAAAAAGAACACCTCTCATCAAGTGTCTCCATGACTTGACTGTTTATTACCAATACGCTTTGAACTCACCAGAAGGGAAAGTGGGCTTAGACTATTTCAATGAACGTCATTTGGATGCTGATTTAAGAGCCAAATTCAAGTTAGGCTATGCCTTCAAAGATGGTAAAGCCACATGCCGATTCCTTGAAGAGAAAGGTCATTCTTTAAAAACTATCGAAGATACAGGTGTTGCTAATAACATCAATGGTGTCTATGCTGACCGTAACCAAGGTCGTGTTATCTTCCCAATCTTTGATACTAACGGCGAAGTTGTCGGCTTCAGTGCTAGACGTATTGCGCCAGGTCCAGAAGCTAAATACGTTAACTCTCCTGAAACCTACTTATTTCATAAGTCCAACATTCTTTATAACTTCCATAACGCCAAAGAAAAGGCGCGTATCGCTGGTTATATCTATGTTTTAGAAGGTTTCATGGATGTGTTTGCCTTATATCGCATCGGCATTGAATCGTGCGTAGCCACAATGGGTACGGCCTTAACTGCTGAACACATTAGACTACTTAGATCATTAAATGTTGAGATAAGGCTTTGCCTTGATGGTGACCTTCCTGGTCAAAAAGCCACAATGGGCATCGCTAATGATTTAGTCAAAGCTGGCTTAAACGTTCGTATCGTTGATAACCAAAACAGCACTAAAGACCCAGATGAAATCTTAAATAGTGATGGTGCTATGGCACTCAATGCTTATTTGAATAAGCTTGTCTCTAGAGTGGACTTCATCTTGAACTATTATATGAACACCAATCCACTTCAAACTACGGAACAAAAGACGCAGTTAATTCAAGAATTTGTTCCTGTCTTACTCGCTATTCGTTCACAGCTTGAACTCGATACTTATATTAATAAACTCGCCAATATTACCGGCTTTGCACCTGACGCCATCAGGAATATTCTCAAAACAGCCCGCAAAAAACCAGCGGAAACAGACTTCCGCGATGTTATTAGAGAATACCATCCTGAAAGAAAGGTCCTTAGAAGGCTCGAATTTGCGGAGCGTGAACTTTTATACCAAATGCTCTCAAATCCGCAAGCAGTGGCCTTTTATGAGCAAAGAATCGGTGGTTTCTATGATGAGACGTATCGCATTATTGCAAATTTCCTAGTGGAGTACGCCCATGAACATGAGGACTTCGTGCCAGTGGACCTCATTTCTTCATTAGAAACATGTGAGTTACCTGAAAAGGATCTCTTGATTAATCAGATATCCGAACTCTATTTAGAGAGAAACCATCCAGACAAGTGTGATGAAAGTTTACTTGTTAACTTGGAAGAAGTTATCAACCAAGAAAAAGAGAAGATCTTTGAAAATGACACACTTGAACAATCTCTTGAAGGCAAGTCGCCACAAGAGAAAGCGCGTATTCTTTCCGACTACAACCGTCGAAGATTGCGCAAGAAAAATAATTAATATTTAT
The DNA here is from genome assembly GCA_017551465.1 of Bacilli bacterium. GTDB lineage: Bacteria > Bacillota_I > Bacilli_A > RFN20 > CAG-826 > RUG14515. The sequence goes on along the minus strand of JAFZLN010000083.1, from coordinate 1,148 downwards.
TTATAAATAAAGCAATGAAAGGGGCATTGATTTATGGGTAGAAAAAAATTAGAAAAGAATGAAGCGGTCTTAGAAGATAAGCCAAAAAAGAGAGGCCGCCCAAAAGTAAGCGAAGGAGCACCAAGTTCTCCTAAGCTTGAAAAGAAAAAGAAAGTTAAGAGCATCTATGATGACGATGGTGAAATCCTCTCACTCGATGATATTAAGAACTCTCTTTTAAAGAAAGCAAAATCATCAGGTATTATTGACCAAAGTGATATTTATGATGCTTTAAATCAATTTGATTTAGATGATGATACAGTTGCTGATTTAATCAATTTCTTTAAAGAAAATGGTGTTGAAGTTATCTCTGATGAAGATTATGAAGACGAAGACTTTGAAGACTTTGATGAAAGCAAGATGAATCTTGATGAAGAACCAGATGACGATTTCTTTGCTGAAGAAGAAGGCGAAGAAGTGGAAGAAGACATCGATATCGATTATCTCGGTAGTGAAGTCCGCATCAATGACTCCGTTAAGATGTATCTTAAAGAAATTGGTAAATACGACCTTTTAAAAGCGGAAGATGAACCAATCTTAGCCAAGAAGATTTTAGAAGGTGATGAAGAAGCCAAACAAACATTAATCAACGCTAACTTACGTTTAGTTGTTAACATCGCTAAACACTATGTTGGTAGAGGTATGTTGTTCTTGGATTTAATCCAAGAAGGTAACCTCGGTTTAATGAAGGCTGTCGATAAATTCGATTACACCAAAGGCTACAAGTTCTCAACTTATGCCACATGGTGGATCCGTCAAGCAATCACACGTGCGATTGCCGACCAAGCTAGAACCATTCGTATTCCTGTCCACATGGTTGAAACCATCAATAAGATGACACGTATCCAAAGACAACTCATCCAAGATTATGGTCGTGAACCAACTGCGGAAGAAATCAGTGAAGCGATGAATGGTGAATTAAGCGCAAAACGTATTCGTGAAATCCAAAGAATCGCCATGGAACCAGTTTCATTAGAAACCCCAATTGGTGAAGAAGATGATTACCACTTAGGTGACTTTATCGAAGATAAGGAAAGTGAATCACCAGTTGATTTCACCACTAGACAACTCTTAAAAGAAGAATTATACGCTATCCTCAAAGATTTGAG
>JAFZLN010000082.1 GCA_017551465.1 Bacilli bacterium | reverse complement strand
CCACCCTTATGAATCGCTTAGTTAAGCTCTCTAAAGAAGATAAGACAGTCTTAGAAAAGAATGCATTATTTGCGACATTAGAAACATCCACGAGAAACATTTCGATATTTGGCTATCCAACATTCTTCTTAACAGACACTGTTGGTTTCATTTCACATTTACCAATTTATCTTGTTGATGCTTTCCGTTCCACTTTAGAAGAAATTAAAGAAGCAGATTTATTAGTCCAGGTTGTTGACCTTTCTGATCCATTCAAGGAAGAAGAAATTGAAACCACTAAAGGAATTATTAAGTCCTTAGAAGCGGATAACATCCCAATGATTAATATTTATAACAAATATGATTTATTAGGCGGATTCGCTAACTTCTTACCAAAAGAAGATGAACTCCTTGTGTCTTTATTAGACGATGAAGATGTATTAGATGCTTTAAAGTTTATTGTGACTAATGCCACGAAAAACTGGATTAGAAGAGAACTACTAATTCCTTACAACGTAGACTTTGCCACTTTTAGCAAAGAAAACTACGTTCTAAGCCACAAAGAAAAAGAAGACGGTTATTTGTGTGACGTCCTCTTAAATCCTGCTTACGCGTATAAATACATTAAGAACTAAAGTCCTAAATGTTGCATATAGAGTTGATAAACTAAATCAGCGACTTGTTCGATTGTTCTGTTTTCAGAATCGATTTTGTAATCGACATCTGGAATTTGGTTGTTGCTAAATACTTTGCGATCATTTTCAAGACGTCTTTTAGCGTCTTCTTCTTTATCGCCACGTTCTAGCATTCTTTTATATCTAATTTCTTCACAAGTGGATAAATAAAAAGTCACGATTCTTTTGTCGTTAAGACGAGAATATGACTTCAAACCTTCTAAATCAATAACCACAACGCGGTCATTAGCAATTTGGTCCTTTGTGGAACCATAATAATTACCGTTATAACAGGTATATTCAACGAATTTATCTTCCTTAATTAATTGATCAAATTTTTCTTTAGAAACAAAAAAATAGTCCCTTCCATCGACTTCATTAACGCGCATTGGACGAGTGGTGGTGGTTATGGCCTTTTGAATGCCATACTTCGCCATCAGCATTTTTGCCGCTTCTGTTTTTCCTGATGCACTTGCGCCGCTTAGAACTATCATAATTTACTAATACTATATCACTTTTGAAAAAAAGCGCATTTTCTTTTTTTATGGCAATTTTTTTAAAAAAAGTTAATTCTAAAGAATTAAAGAAAAACGCGATGCAAATTTTTAAAATTTTATCGGACAAAATCGCAAAAATCTTCCTATTTCATTTATAGGAGGGTTGTTAATGAGCCTGAACGAAAAAAGCTTCAAACAATTAAACGAAATGGTGGAAGAAGTCGCCTATCGCTTCTTCATCGCTAAGAAGATGGACAATGCTAAAAATAAAGGCGAAATGCTATCTGAAGAAAACCCACCATATCTTGTCTACATGCTAAGAGTGGAAAGAGCCTATCGCTCATTAGATGAAAGAGAAAGGAATTTAATTAACAATGAGTTCTTTTTCCAAAACTATCACAACTGGTGGGTAGGTCTTTACTCAAGGACTAGTTTTTATCGTTTCAAGAAGAGAACAATGCTTCGTTTCTTGGAGGCCTTTTTACATGTTTAGAAGAATATCTTGCGTTACCGCTTTAATTGTTTCAGGAATTACTGGCTTTAATCCAAAGGATGATTTTGATTTTCCAATCATTACAAGCGCTAGTTTAACTACTAAAAGTAGTGACCATCATAGCATGTCACATGATCCAAGCATGCATAGTGGTGCTCATGACGTCATCATCGATAAAAATGGTGAGGATTATTTTGAATGCCCAATCTATGGTCCTTTCCATGTGGGCGATGATGATTTTAACGCCACTTTTAAATATCGCGCAAAAATCGAAGGGCAACAAATATTAGAGAGATTGAGAGTGTTTACCGCTAGTGGTGAATTATTAAACGCTCAAACTAATACCACTAAAACTTATAAAGATAACGCCTTAGAAGAGGCAACATTCTTAGTGCCTATTCATAATTGCTTGTCTTCCAAAGGAATTACCCTCAAATTTGAAATATTAAAGAAGAGTAATCGTGAGATACTAAAGGAATATAGTGCTACTATTTATCCCATCTCTTCTCCTAGCAATAATTATCAATACTATAAGAATAACGTATACGAGTCTTTACCAATTGGCTTTTATGGTGATGGTCAAGGAATGAAAGCCATTAAGGAGACCATCAATTTCACTAATCTAGGTGACTATCTAGAAAGCGATTATTACTATCGTTTAGAAGTAAATAACAAACGTTTTAACTATCGCTCAGATTTTCCATTATCTTACAAGAGTCTTAACTTAAGATTTGAAGATCATGATAATCTCTTTCCTTACTACATTCATGATGCCAATGAGAACGTCGTCATACCTTTAGATATTATTGATAATAAAGGACGACTTACTCTTAAATACAAAACCAATTTTTATATAAATAAAAGAACACTAGAAGTTAGTAATCTATATCATAGTGGCTTTGTCTTTTCATCGAGCTTTTATCTGCCAATTAATGGCAAAGAACACTTTGACAATAAAATCATATATTTAGATTTTGAGGAGTTTTCTCAAAGCAAAATTACTGTATCTTTTCCCTTAAGATTCATTTCTGGAAAAGCCATAGTGGGAACCGCTCCTGAAGGTGAATTTTACATCAGTGGAGGTATCGCTAATGATTAATATGATTATCTCCTTTATGGTGGTCGTTCTTTCATTCAATTTCTTTATGATGTCTTATCAAGTTAATGGGGTGAATCGTTTGGTGATGAATGCCCCAATCGCGTTATTTGAAACATCATTAGAGCTATTAGATATTAGCGAAAGTAATGGCCCAATTTTTAATAAACAGATATTAGAAAATAACTTAACCTCATATTTTGATTATTCTTTACCACATTATACCGACGATTATGAGGTCAATTTCTATTATTACAATTCTAGTGATCATTCAGTCTGCCTTGATGAAAAGTGTCGCGCAGTGGAGGTCAAAGTATCAGCGGCATTCATCTTTATGTATCACTATGAAAAAACCATGTTCTATGAGGTCAGGAGTAACTAATGGACGTTAACAAACTAATCACATACATTGAAAACTCTTTTCTCTCTGATTTACTCATGAATGAAAGTGTGACTGATATCTCGTATAACGGAGAAAGTATCTATTATCTAGATAACAATCTAGGAAGACAAAAAAGAGATACTCAAGTTGAGCCACAATTGGTGAGAGATTTTGTTAGGCAAATCGCTAATCTATCCGAAAAGCAGTTCTCTTACCAAGAACCAGAGTTAGATGTTTCGTTTGGTAGATATAGATTAACCGCTCTTCATCAAACGGTTTGCCGCAAAAGAAATATGGAATGTATTTGCTTCTCTATCCGTATTGCGTCAAAGAAACTCAGAATCAAAGAAGATGAGAAGTACTTTCCAAAGGAAATATGTGACTTATTAGATGTTTTAATCGACTCGAATGTCTCGATTGTAATAGGGGGTTTAACCGGAAGCGGTAAAACCGAATTACAAAAATATCTCATTAGCCGTATGAAAGAAAACACCAGGACTATTGTCATAGACAACATCCTGGAATTAGACCAACTAGAAATCGAGCATAATCTCGATCTCAATATCTGGCAGGTGGATGATAACCGTGCAAACACTTCGATCCAAAACCTAGTAAAAACCGCTTTAAGAAGTAATCCTGACTGGCTTATAGTCGCCGAATCTCGCGGCAAAGAAATGCTAGACGTCCTCAACTCATCCCTAACAGGTCATCCTATTATCACCACCTGCCACGCTTTTGATATTAAAAGCATGCCGTATCGTATGGCGAGAATGGTGATGATGAATGAACAGAAAATGGACTTTGATGACGTTTATCAAGATATTGCCTATCACATGCGATTTTACATTTATTTAGAAAGGAAATATCGTCGTAACGGAGAACCTTTAAGATACGTTTCATCCATTGCTTACCTTTATGGTAAAGAGATGGAAGAAATATATGGTAACGACGGGAATAATAAAAGGTATAGACCATTACCAAACCCTGCCCTAAATTTGCTTAATGTTGACAATGGTAGTGATCTATTCAAAAGAGTGTTTATAGGAGGAAATAAATGAACTTTTTATTACTTGGT
>JAFZLN010000081.1 GCA_017551465.1 Bacilli bacterium | reverse complement strand
TAAGCATATAAGGAAAGCGGACAATATAATCAAAAGAGGAAATAGAAACGCTTTCCCGTGAAACCTTATAAACGGAATATCTATGATATTAATTAATGAGGTGAACCTTTCTATCAGTATATTAAGAGGCTTTTGACTAAGCAAAGCGATGATAAAAGACAGTGCTATTCCAATAGCCCCGACCAAACAGTTTTCAAAAACATATAAAGAAGAGATATCTTCACGCTTTGCGCCTATACATAATAGTATTGCTGAATCTTTAATATCTTCTGCATAAGAGGCAAAGGAGATGATACCAATAATCATTGCTGTACCAATAAGGGCAATAGCTAAGAATATTTCCATTCCCACACTAGCGGCGTCCACTAAGGAGAATAGTGTTTCTTCAACCGTAATAGCGTTACTATTAAGGCTAAAGCTATCTCCTAATGTCTTTTTCATCTCTTTTAATCGATACACATCTCCACTATTTTTAAGAAAAACACGATGCGAATAATTAGAGATGTATTCATTATCTGAGGCAAACATTACTCGATCTTTCCAACTAGTTTCACCTAAATACTCAGATAGATTATTTAGGATTGTTTCTCCCATATATTTATCTAAAGCTTTATAGGAGTAATAAATTTTAGGGGTGTTAAGGAAAGATAATTCTTTAACCACACCCACTATTTCCACTAAACGGTCATAGATAAAATAATCAGTAATATATGGTCTTTCTATGTCGTTAGTGTAGTAAGTGAATGTTCCACTATCTTTTAAACGGATATAAGTATGAAGTGGGTCACTTTTAGTTTCCTTCTTTAGATAGTCATAAGCAGTTTGATTAATAACTACCATATTTAAGGTATCAATAGCAGGTAATTTACCTTTAGATAGAAGGCTTTTATCAATTGAACTATCACAAAAAGAATAGACAGGTGTATATGTTAAGCCTTGTATTTCCTTTTCATTAATATATGTATCTAAAGCAGGAGTCACTAATGAATCATAGGAGCAACAATAATGTAAGAAGTCGTATTTATCCTTTAGTTCATCAATCTCGTCTTCGCTTGCGCGTAAAGTCTGAATCAATGTAATTGGTGATTCATCGCTTTCAATCCTCTTTTCTTTGCTAATAGAGGCCACGCCATAATCAAACTGTTTTTCCGCTGATCTCATAATTGATGTGTGTGCACCATTACTAAAACCAAATATCAACATACTTGCAGTAGCGCCGATTGTAACCGCTAGTATGGAAAATAGATTTCTTTTAAATCTTTTAACAAAGTTATTAGTGATGATTTTGCTATACCAATGAGGATTGCTTTTTATTTCTTTTTCCATTTGTAAGCTGCTCTTATCACTGACCAGTTTTAGTTTTTCATCTTGAATAACTTTCCCATCCTTCATATGGATAATGCGGTCACTATATCTTCTAGCTAGTTCTTCGTTATGGGTAACCATAATAACTAGTGATGACTTACTAGCGGCTTTTAATGATTCCATGACCAGTAAAGCATTATCCTTATCTAAAGCCCCTGTTGGTTCGTCCGCTAAAATGACATTAGGCTTATTAATAAAGGCACGCATAATAGCGATTCTTTCTTTTTCTCCGCCTGATAGTTTTGAGCATTTCTTATCTAATAATTCTTTATTAATAGAAAACTTATCTATCAAAGATAGAACTTTTTCTTTCGCAATCTTATAAGCGTCCCCATTTAATAAACAAGGCAGCATGATGTTATATAAAGAGGTTTGGTTTTCTAATAAGTGATAATGCTGGAAGATATAACTGATTTCTTTCTTCCTAAAGTTCACTAATTGTTTTTCCTTATATTTAGCGATGTTATCGCCTTTAAAATAAACCGTTCCCTCACTCGCTTTATCTAATCCACCGATAAGATTAAGCAAAGTTGACTTTCCACAGCCAGATTTGCCTAAAATGCTGATTAAACCCGATTCAGGAAAGGTCAAAGTAATGTCTTTCAAGACATACTTCTTTTCATTTTTGTTAATAGGATAAGCTTTTGATAATTTGTTTAATTCGATTAGTGGCATAAAAAAATCCCTCTATTAATTAAATAGGGGGAATTTTCCGATTTTGTCCGATAAAACTTTAATTAATGATCAAGTTTTTGATCGTAAGGCACATCTTCCATCTTCACTGCCGCTGGAACTTTTGGTAAGCCAGGCATTGTCATGATAGCACCAGTTAATGGAACGATGAAGTTCGCACCAGCGGATAATCTTACTTCACGGATTGTGACTGTGAAGCCTTTTGGAGCACCTAACACTTTTGGATCATCAGTTAATGATTGTGGTGTTTTAGCAATACAGATTGGAGTCTTATCAAATCCTAATTTGGTAAAGTCTTCAATTTGCTTATCAGCGACTTCGGTATAAACAACTTCACCCGCACCATAGATTTCTTTACAAATTGTTTCAATCTTGGTTTTGATTGGAAGATTGGCGTCATATAAAGGATGATAATGTGATTCTTTTGTATTAAGAATGTTCATCACTTTCTTAGCAAGTTCTGCACCACCTTTGCCACCATCAGCGAATGCTGAGCAGTAAGCGTGTTCATAACCATTTTCTTCACACCATTTGCTTAACCAAGCTGTTTCAGCTTCAGTATCACTAGCGAAATGGTTAATACAAACAACGGCTGGAACACCATATTTTTCCACGTTTTCAATGTGTTTCTTTAAGTTACAAACACCATTCTTAAGAGCTTCAACGTTTTCGTTAGCAAGTTCTTCAAATGGTTGACCACCATGCATCTTGAGAGCGCGGATTGTAGCAACCACGACAACAGCGTCTGGTTTTAAGCCCGCAACACGACATTTGATGTCTAAGAATTTTTCAGCACCTAAGTCCGCACCGAAGCCAGCCTCTGTGACAACGACTGGAGCTAACTTAAGAGCCATCTTTGTGGCGATGATTGAGTTACAACCATGAGCAATATTTGCAAAAGGTCCGCCATGGATAATAGCAGGGTTACCTTCTAATGTTTGAACGAGGTTTGGATTTAAGGCGGTAATCATAAGTTTCATGATAGCGTGGCTAATTCTTAAATCTCTTAAGAAGACTGGCTTATCATCAAATGAGTAAGCAACGATGATGTTGTTGATTCTTGCCATGAAGTCATCGACATCTTTTGCCAAGCAAAGTATTGCCATCATTTCAGAAGCAACAGTAATCACGAATTCTTCTTGTCTTGGAGCGACTTTGGTTTCTCCTTCGGAGACTGTCACTCTTCTAAGAGCACGGTCATTCATATCAAGCGCTCTCTTCCAGAGAATTCTTTCTGGATTAATATTTAATGGGTTACCTTGGAAAATAGAGTTATCGATACAAGCAGCAATTAAGTTAATAGAACTTGTTAAGGCGTGCATATCACCTGTGAAATGTAAGTTGATATCTTCACTTGGAACAACAAGGGCTTTACCACCACCAGTAGCGCCACCTTTAATACCAAAGACTGGGCCAAGAGATGGTTCTCTTAAACACACTAATGAAGGAACACCAATGTAATTTAAGCCATCGTGTAAACCGATGGATGTTGTGGTTTTACCTTCACCAGCTTTAGTTGGGGTAATTGCGGTAACTAAAACTAATTTACCATCTGGACGATCTTTTAATTCATCCATAATTTTGATGTTGATTTTGGCTTTATCATAACCAAAAGGAATGATGTACTTTTCATCAACATTAATTCTTTTTGCTATATCGAAAATATTTGCCATGATACGCTAACTCCTTTTATTCGTTTGATATTATTATCCTATTCAAAATATATTTTGCAATAGTTAATCCTGCACTTGATGGAACCATCATTGTTGAATACAACTTTTCTTGGTTCTTTTGTGGTAGTTCTTCTGAAATAACCACCATTACATCTTTGATGTCGATGTTGTTATGTTTCACTAGATATCTAATCTTTTTAGCCAATGGATCATTGCTAGTTTGATTTAATTTCATAACACGCACTTGTTCAGGATTAAATCTATTAGCCATGCCTAAAGACATGATTGTTTGAATATTATTTTCTTTGCATTTTTGTAAGATGTATAACTTGCCTTCTACATCATCAATAGCGTCCACCACAAAGTCTAGCTTTTGATTGAAGTCAAATTCTTGGGCTTTGCCTTTAAAGATTTTGACATCCACTTCTGGATTAATCGCTAATAATCTTTCTTTCGCAGCTTCGACTTTATCTCTTCCAATATCTTTACTAGTGTATAAGATTTGGCGATTTAGATTAGAAGCATCAACTTTATCAAAGTCGATAATCACAAAATGTTGGAAACCAGTTCTTGCTAAAGCTTCTAAGGCTGTGCCGCCAACGCCGCCCAAGCCAAAAACCGCAATGACTTTGTCTTGAAGTTTATTGAAATTATCTTCTCCAAGTAATCCTATGGAACGGGCAAAAATATCTCTATTCATTCGTGGCCTCTTTTAAGAGTTCTTCTCTAGTGGCAAATTCCTTGCAAGGTAGTTGATGTTTAAAGAATGTGACTTGTCTTTTAGCGTAATTTCTTGTCCTCTTTTTGATGAGTTCTTTGCATTCTTGCAAAGTGCATTTACCTTCTAAATAATCGATGACTTCTTTATAACCAATAGCTGCTTTCGCGGTTAATGATAAGTCGTATTTCTTTAATAAACCTTTAACTTCGTCTAATAAGCCGTTATCAAACATTTGGTCGACACGGGCATTAATATTCTCGTAAAGTTCTTCTCTATTTGGGTTGATAAAATAGAATCTCACATCTTCATCTTTAAAGAACAAAGCATGTTCTTGTTTATCAATGTTTTCTGACTTATTAGTAGCGTGAGTTCTAGCGATTTGTAAGGCTCTAATAACTCTTTTACGGTTATTCATATGAATGGTTTCTGTGGCCTT
>JAFZLN010000080.1 GCA_017551465.1 Bacilli bacterium | reverse complement strand
TTCCTTTTTTGCCATATTATGTTTTGAAATTCCTTTCAAGTTAATTTTATGGTAATCCTTTTTTATGCGAAATGCAATGCATCTGCCTATGCCTTTTTTCTAGAAATTACGTTACAATATTGGTGAATTATATAAGGAGTTAGTCATGAGCAAAATTGTATATTTAGGACATGCTTCTTTTTTACTTAAAAGTCAGGACTATTCTTTGGTCATTGACCCATACCAAAACGATAGTGTTCCAAACCTTAGATTTCCAAAAGTTGAACCAGTTGATGCGGTCGTATGTTCGCACGATCACTTTGACCATAACGCTCGTGAATTAGTAAGTATTAAAAATAATCCCGTTCAAGTGGAAGCGGTTTCTGTGACTATTCCACATGATGATTGTGGTGGTGCAAAACGTGGATTAAACAATATTAATATGTTCGACATTGAAGGTTATAAAGTGGTGCATCTTGGTGACACTGGTTGTGTTCTTGATGAAAAGGCCTTAGAACCATTTAAAAACTGCGATGTTTTATTAGCCCCAATTAATGGTTTCTTTACCATTGGACCAAAAGAATTAAAGGCTATTGCTGATATTATCAATCCAAGAATCTTAATCCCAATGCATTATTATATGAAAGAAAATAACAGTGGTTATCCTGATGGTAATATGATTGACGAATTTAAAAAGCTCTTCCCTAACTATCAATATTTAGATAAGGAAGAACTTAATTTAGATGAATATAAAGATTATAAAGGTGTGCTTATCTTTAAGCAGCCACTTCAGCGCTAATATAGCAATCTAAGAATGCTTCAAAGTTAGCTTTATGATACTTACTTGCGGCCTCTTGGGACCAATAGTAAGTATTATTTTTTCCTCCAATGACACCATCAGTAATGGTCATACCTTTTAAAACATTAGGGAAAGTATATTGATCTTTTAAGGCTTCTTTTCTTTCTTCTGAATAGAACGAATCCGCAACAAAGTAGCTACCGTCTTCCCTCTTTTCAATTACATCGTTGAAATAGATCGCTGCAGAAACAGCCTTTCCATCCTTACGATATTGGATGGTTGGAACAACGCCTACTTGATAGCCAAGAGGATTACCTTCCGCTTCACTTAAACCGAATCTATCTTTAAGATTTTGATAGTAAACTTTATCTTCTTCTTCGGCATCTGGATACTTTGCTAAATCGTAGTATTTTTGCATGTCAAATAAATAGACATCTTTACCGATAACATGTTCTTTAATGTAGGGTATAAGTACATTGCCTAAAGCGTACTTACAATCACTACATCCATGACGCATAAACATGACGACTTGATCGTCATTTCCTTTATCAACTGGAATATGTTCTTCATCGGTAAAATATAGATAAGGACGTTCAACGTATTGATTAACTTGTCTATTCATTTCTTCACCGGTGGTGTCTTCAAAAATACGTCTATATTGTTTGTTGGAATGCGAAAACTTCTTAACAAGCCTTTTGCTATTATAAATATAAAGATAAGGAGTGCTTTCGTTTAACTTTTCAATTTTAAGATGGGCTAATTCTTCATTTTGATTATGAGCGTTATACAAATAGACCAAACGATGATATTTAAAACAATAATCTTGGATGATCTTTTTAAAAGTCAGCCAGCAATTACAAGTCTCGCTATATTGGTCTTGATAGACCGCTAATAAGAAAACTTCGTTTTCATCTCTAGTTTTAGCTAATAATTCAGAATTGCTTAATTCTTTAATAGCCTCTTTATTACCTTCTTCCATAACGGTGCCATAAGTTAAAGTATTTATTTCTCGTACTTTGGCGTAATCACAAGCGGTCATCATAGGCAAGATAAGTAATGGTAATAACATTAATTTTTTCATGATTAAACAAATTATAAGAAAAGAAGATAATGCGTGCAAGCGTATGTGTGAGAAACAATCAAAAAAGCGGTCAAAATTTAACCTCAAAAACACCCCTAAAAATGAGTGCAAAAATTGATGCAAAAATCGTTGCAAAAAACTCGTCAAAAAATCAGCCTGAAAAATTGAAAGAAAAATCGCCACAAAAAACAGCGAAAAAAGTTAACAAAAATTTCAAAAGGCAAAATTACAAAATATATAGATATAATCAAAACAAAATTAAAAATGCACCTTTTCAAAAACCCCCCTCAAAAAATTTTTTGAAAAAATTGTTTGTTTTTTTGTTTAATTTTATATATATTTTTTGCGTGATTTTTTTGAATAAAAATTCACGTAGGAAAAGGTGGGGAGATTATGGATAAAGAAAATATCATTATTTCACTTCAAGGTGTTACTAAGGTTTTTGACGGCACAACAGTCGTCGATAACTTCAATCTCGATATCACAAAAGGTGAGTTCGTTACATTCTTAGGACCTTCTGGCTGTGGTAAGACTACAACGCTTAGAATGATCGCTGGTTTTGAGCTTCCAACAAGTGGTGTCATTTTACTCAATGGACAAGACATTTCTTTACTCCCTCCATATAAAAGACCAATCAACACTGTTTTCCAAAGATACGCGTTATTCGCGCATTTAAACATTTATAACAATATTGCCTTTGGCTTAAAGCTCAAAAAGATTCCTTATGATGTGCCAATCTTAGAAAAGGAAGACCAATCCAAAGTCAACGCTAATAATAAACAAATTGCTAAATTAAAAGCACAACTTGCTAAAGCTAGAAAGTTTAACAAGAAAGCTAAAGAAGACAAAAAGATTCCTGATGAACAATTAAAGGAAATTGAAAATCAAATCGGTGCTTTAGTGGATGAAAACAAAACCTTATCCGCCAATCCAATTGATGTTGTTACTAAATTCCGTCATCTCACAAAACAAGAAATCAAAGAAAAAGTCGAAAGAGCGTTAAAGGTCGTTGACCTTGAAGGCTTTGAAAAAAGAGATATTTCCACATTATCTGGTGGTCAACAACAACGTATCGCCATCGCACGTGCGATTGTTAACGAACCAGAAATCTTATTATTAGATGAGCCATTAGGCGCTCTAGACCTCAAGATGCGTAAAGAAATGCAACTTGAATTAAAGGCCATGCATAAAAAATTAGGTATTACCTTCATCTACGTCACACACGACCAAGAAGAAGCTTTAACTATGTCTGATACCATCGTCGTCATGAATGACGCTGTTATTCAACAAGTTGGTAAACCAAAAGAAATATATGATGAACCAAACAACGCTTTTGTTGCAGACTTCATTGGTGAATCTAACATCTACACTGGCACAATGGCCAAAGATAACAAAGTTAGATTCTTGAATAAATATTGGGATGCTGACCCAGTTGATTTTGGTAAATTCCCAGTCAACGAAAAGGTTGACGTTGTCGTTAGACCAGAAGACTTCATCTTAGGTAAAGCCGGTAGTGGTGTTGTTGATGGTGTTGTTTCAAGCAAGATCTTCAAAGGTATGCACTATGAATACATCATTAACGTTGGTAAATCCGAAGTTATCGTTCAATCAACCGCTGAACTTGATGAAGGCATCAAAGTCAGCTTAGATGTTGAACCAGTTAATATTCAAATTATGAAAAAGCCATTCGTCAGTAACTTCTATGATGGCTATATCACTAAGAACTACAACGTTGAATTCGCTAACGCTGAATTTGAAGTTGATATCTTACCATTATTCCCAGGTGCTAAGATTGATGAAAACGATGTCTTAGTGGATGAAAAAGGCAATGAAATTGATGTCGTTGATATGGAAATCAACGTCGAAGTTCCATTCGAAGCTATCACTATTAGTGATGATCCAGACGCCAGTGACATCCATGGTAATATCATCTCCTTAATCTACTTAGGTGATCACTACGAAATCATCGTCAGAACTGAAGATGAAGAAGACTTTGTCTTAAATACACCAGACTTATGGAACGAAAACGATGAAGTTTCCGTTATCATTGATAAATCACAAATTCACTTATCTCGTAAAGGAGCCAAGAAGTAACAATGGAAGCCGTTGTTCGTAACAAAAAACAACACCGCTTTAACTTCCGTGGAAGTTTATGCATGCCATATGCGCTTTTCATGTTGTTATTCGTGGTGTTCCCATTGCTTCTCATAGTTTACTATGCCTTTACTGATGCAAAGGGTAATTTCTCATTTGCTAACTGGGGTACAGTCTTTACCAATGCCACTAACTGGAAAGTCATTGGTCAAACTGTCATCATTGCCTCAATTACCACACTTGTGTGCATTCTTATTGCTTACCCAGTTGCTTATTTATTAAGTAATAAAAAATACAATAAGAACAAAGTTCTTGTTTATATCTTCCTTTTACCAATGTGGATTAACTTTGTTATTAGAACCGTTGGTTTAAAAGCTTTGATTAATGGTTTAAGCAAAGCGATTCTTGGTGTTGATCTCACCGCGACATATCCATATTTATCAATTGTTATTGGTATGGTTTATGACTATTTGCCATTCGCTATCTTACCTTTATATAACCAAATGTTAAAAATGGATAAAAACCAAATTGAAGCTGCTGCGGACTTAGGTGCTAATCCATTTAGAGTCTTCTATAAAGTTATTATTCCAATGACTATTCCAGGTATTGTTTCTGCTTGTATGATGACTTTCATGCCAACCATGTCCTCATATGTTATTGCTAATAAGATGAGTGAAAACAATGTCAGAATCATTGGTAACTTAATCGAACAACAATTTGGTAGCAATACAAGTGCTATTTCTAACCACATTGGTTCAACATTATCTTTAGTAATGTTAATTATTATCGGCTTAACCTTACTCGCGGAAAAAGCCTTCTCGAATAAAGAAGAAACAAAGAAGGGAGGTATTTGGTAATGGTTCAAAATATGACTGCTGAGCAAACAAACCGTGCTCTTCAAAGAAAAAGAACTAACGAAAAACTTCGTAAGATCTTAGCACAAGTCTTTATCTATTTTGTTCTTTTATTGATGTACGCTCCTATTATTTACATCACCATTTTCTCTTTCACAGAACACAGTACAACTGGTATGTGGAGTGGATTCAGTTTCGGTAACTACGTTACTTTATTCAACTATGGTGGTAATAAATATGCGACCGCTATTTGGGATGCGGCTAAAAACACAGCTTTAGTGGCCTTGGTTTCTGCAACAGGAGCAACCATCCTTGGCACATTAGGCGCTATTGGTATTTACTACTTACGTAGAAAATGGAAGAGAACAGTCTTAGACTTTGTTACACAAATTCCAGTTGTTAACGCTGAAATCGTTACCGCTGTTTCCTTAAGTGTCTTATTTGTTATCTTATCCAACTTCATTCCAAGAAGCTTCTTAACAATCTGCATTGGTCATATTGTTCTTGGTGTTCCTTACGTTGTTATGTCTGTGGAACCAAAACTTGAACAAATGGATCCATCATTATATGAAGCCGCTATGGACTTAGGTGCAACACAAACTCAAGCCTTATGGAAAGTGATTATCCCTGATATTATCCCTGGTATTTTATCTGGTTTCTTATTATCAATGACTCTGTCATTAGATGACTATGTCATTACCGCCTTTACAAAGCCAACTGTCGGCGGATTTGAAACCATTTCGACATATGTAGACGCTGCTACCAAAAAGAAGGGTCTACCACCTCAATTTAGGGCATTTACAGCTATTTTATTCGCTGTGATATTAATTGTGGTTGTAGTGATGAACGTCAAGAGCAACCAAAATGCAAAGAAATTATTAAAAAAGGAGAAAAGTAAAAATGCTTAAAAACAAAGTAACAGTTTTATTAAGTTCGTTAATAGCCGTCGGTGCATTAACAAGCTTAACTAGTTGTGGCACTAAATACGATTTAGTCATTTACAACTGGGAAGATTACATCTACGAAGGCGCTAGTGAAAACGGCACCGTTGTTGACGATGGCATCATCGAAAAATTTGAAAAATATTATCAAGAAAAAACAGGTACAAAAATCAAAGTGGCCTATGAAAACTTCTCCACTAATGAAGATATGTACACTCAAATCAGCCAAGGTTCTTTCAAACCAGATTTAATCTGTCCATCAGATTATATGATTCAAAAGATGGCTAACGAAGGCATGCTTGAAAAGTTCTCTTATGATGATAAGACAGGCAAATATGGTGATTCTTTAAAGAACTTCGCCGATTATGGTTCACCATTCATTAAGAGCAGATTCCAAAACGAAAAGTTAAATGATGGTAGTTCCTTCCTTCAATATGCCGTTCCTTATTTCTGGGGCACAATGGGCTTCACCTATAATCCAGAAAAGTTCACCGCTGAAGAAGTTTCTTCTTGGGAATGCTTATGGAGTAGTGACGCTAAATACAAAAAACAATTCTCTTTAAAAGATTCTATGAGAGATACATATGTGACCGCTATCTTCCATGTCTATAAAGATGAAATCGCTGCTTTAGATGAAAATGATTCAGAATTTAATAGCAAATTAAGCGCTATCTTCAATAGATGTGATGACATGACAATTTCTAAAGTCAAAGAAGCTTTAAAAGATGCTAAGAGCAAAACAGTTTATGGCTTCGAAGTTGACGAAGGTAAAGAAGAAATTGTTAAAGGTACATATAACGCTAACTTAGCCTGGAGTGGTGACGCAATCTTCGCTATGGATTCCGCTGAAGAAGGTGGCAAAATCTTAAATTACTCCCTTCCAAAAGAAGGCAGTAACGTTTGGTTCGATGGTTGGGTCATGCCAAAAGGCGCCAACAAAGAATTAGCGGAAGAATTCGTTAACTTCATCTGCAACCCAGAAAACGCTCAATTATGTATGGAAGCTGTTGGCTATACATCCCCAATCGTTGGTGATGCCATTTGGAAATATGTCGAAGACACATATGCTGCTGAAGAAGATGAAGAAGAAACATATGAAGTCGACTTAAGCTTCTACTTTGGTACCGAAGCCAAGATTGAAATTCCTTTAAGTGAAAAAGGACGTCAATTCGACGCTCAATACCCAACAGAAGATGTCTTAAAACGCTGCTGCATTATGAAAGACTTCGGCGATCAAACCGAAAAAGTCGAAAAAATGTGGGGCGATATTAAAGACTAATTATATTAAAATTAAAAAAAGTTTATTTGTTGCTTGATAGTAAGATAATTGCAGTGCTATAATTCATAACGCTGCAAGAATGGTTCCTTAGCCAAGTCTGGTAAGGCAATTGACTGCAACTCAATGATCATCGGTTCGAATC
>JAFZLN010000079.1 GCA_017551465.1 Bacilli bacterium | reverse complement strand
GTGGCGTCCGCGCAATAGCCCTTAAGACATGCCACGACATCAAGGGAAACGATATCTCCATCTTGAAGTTTGATCTTTTTAGATGGAATGCCATGGATTAACGTTTCATTAACTGAGACGCATGTACCTGCTGGGTAATCGTAGTAGCCTTTACAAGGACAACTACCACCACCATCGTAAATCACTTTCTCAGCAACCTCATTAATCTCATAGGTTGAGACGCCTGGTTTAATTAATGGTTTCACAGTCTCGAAGACTTTGGCCACTAATTTGCCGGCTTCTTTCATTAATTCAATTTCCCTTGGTGACTTGACAATTATCATAAGTTAACTTTTAAGAAATTTTGCAATTTCATCGAATAATGCTTCGCTACCCTTTAAAGAATCAAAGTTAGCGAGCAAGCCTCTTGCTTGATAGAAATCAATCAGTGGCTTTGTTTGGTTAGTGTAGTGAGTAAGTCTCACTTTTAAGGCCTCTTCATTATCATCATTACGTTGATAGAGAGGGCCACCGCATAGATCACAAACACCATCAACTTTTGGTTTAAAGGTATCGATGTGATATGGGGCGCCACAGTTTTTACACACGCGACGACCGCCAATGCGTCTAACCAATTCATTTTCGTTACAATCTAAGTTGATTACAACATCGATTGGACGATTTATTTCTTTAGTGATTTTCTCTAACGCTTCCGCTTGCGGAGTTGTTCTTGGAAAACCATCTAAGAGAAACCCGTTTGCGCAATCGTCTTGTGAAAGTCTTTCTTTGACAAGACCGATTGTCACTTCGTCAGGAACAAGATTCCCATGCTTGATGTAACTATCGGCCAGTTTACCAAGTTCGGTGCCAGCTTTAATGGCTTCTCTGAACATATCACCTGTGGAGATATGGACATAGCCTAATGCGATTAGTTGTTTAGCGAGCGTGCCCTTACCTGCACCAGGAGGGCCCATGAGAATGATGTTTCTTTTCATTAGTTTTGACCTCCAGAAGCCACAACCTCTTCGAAGGACTTACCAGCGAGTAAGCCATCGATTTGAGAGTTAAGTTCAAGAGCAACACCAACGACGATGATGAGGCCAGTGCCACCTAAAGCTAATGAATGATTGGTGCCGAACACGCCAGTCATTGTTAAGACAGGTGGTAAGGCAGCAATGAAGGCCAACGCGATGGCACCGATAACGGTGACACGGTTTAAGACCTTTCTCACATAACGTTCTGTTTCATTACCTGGACGGATACCTGGAATATAGGAACCGTTCTTTTGGAAGTTCTCTGCGAGCTGTTGCGGATTGATTTGCAAGTTCGCATAGAAGAATGAGAACGCGATGATGAGGATAATGTACATAATTAAACCCCAAGGCATGTACCAACCACCATTATCGAATAATTCGGAGGTGGAGAAGATTTTGAGCCATGGTGCCTGTGCACCGTTTTCAGTATCGACGAACGCCATGATGACTTGTGGAGCCATTAAGATGGAGCTCGCGAAGATGACAGGAATAACACCAGCGGAGTTAATTTTAATTGGTAAGAATGAGGCACGGGCCATACTTTGAGTTTGGCCACCGCCTTTTCCAGAATGTTGTACTGGAATTTTTCTCTTTGATAATTCGATGAATGTCACAAACGCGATAATAAGTAGATATGCGGCGACGTACAAGACGAACTTGAAGACACCAGCGATTGTTTCATTGACACCGACAGATGTTGTGACATATGGGTTACACCAGTTTTGGAAAGCTGTCACCATTTGATTTGGTAAGGAGCTAACAATACCGGCGAAGATGATCATGGAAATACCGTTACCAATACCTTTTGTGGAGATTTGGTCGCCGAGCCACATGACGAGCATTGTGCCAGCGAGCAAGATCAAGATAATGTAGATATAGGTCAACCATGCTTGATCAGCGACATGGAATGTGATGTATTGGCTAACGCCATTACCGCTTTCCAATGTCTTGATAATGCCATACGCTTGAACAGCACCTAACATTAATGTTAAGTAACGTGTGGCCATTTCAATCTTCTTTCTTCCGTATTGACCTTGACGTTTTAACTCTGTAAGAGCAGGTAAGACGTCAGTGGACAATAGTTGAACAATAATTTGCGCAGTGATGTATGGGCTAACACCAAGAGCAAAGATGGAGAAGCTTTGTAAGGTACCACCACCTAATAAGTTCATAAGTGATAAGGCACCATTGTTATCAAGAGCATCGCTCATTTGTTCGCCAATGGTGACGCCAGGGACAGTAATTTGTGCGCCTAAGCGGAAGATGAAGAGGATCATGATCGTAAAGACGATACGACCCATGATTTCTTTATTTTTGAGGATGTTAATTAGCTTTCTCATATTAGATCACCTCAATTTTGCCACCAGCTTCATTAATCGCGGCTTCAGCAGATTTGGAGAAGGCTTTGGCTTGGACAGTTAACTTCTTGGTTAATTTGCCACTGCCTAAGACTTTTAATCCATTATATTCTTTTTTGAGTAAACCGACTTCTTTTAATAAGGCTGGAGTAACCACTGTTCCGTCTTCGAATCTTTCTAAGGCAGAAACATTAATGGTTGCATAATTGACATGATTAACATTCTTAAAGCCACGTTTTGGTAAGGCTCTCCAAAGTGGTAATTGACCACCTTCGAAACCTAAGGCAACACCGCCACCACTACGGGCGTTTTGACCTTTGTGACCTTTACCAGCAGTTTTTCCGTTTCCGCTACCAAGGCCACGGCCTTTGAGGTAGTGTTCGAAACGGCTACCTTCTGTTGCTTGAAGTTCATGTAGTTTCATAAATGCACCTCCTATTTCTATTTATAAGGAATAATTATTGTTTATTCTTTGCCACGAAGTTCTTTCATGACTTTGTAGCTCTTGAGGTTGTTCAAGCCTTGGTTTGTAGCTCTAATGATGTTAATTGGAGCACGGGAACCATAGACTTTACTGCAAACGTTTTGAACGCCAGCAAGTTCGAGAATAGCTCTCACTGGACCACCAGCGATGATACCAGTACCTTCTGGGGCTGGTTTTAAGTAAACGTTACAAGCACCATATTTGCCAACGATTTCGTGAGAGATTGTTTGACCTTTCACGAGGTGAAGTTTGAAGAGGTTCTTCTTTGCAGCTTCACTAGCTTTCTTAATGGCATCTGGAACTTCAGCAGCTTTACCAACGGCGAAACCGTAACGGCCTTTGTGATCACCGATAACCACGAGGGCGGTGAATTTCATACGACGGCCACCTTTAACGGTTTTGCTAACTCTGTTGATGAAAACAACACGTTCTTCAAATTCTTTTGGTTCGTCTCTACGTTCACGTCTGTCACGTGGGCCACCTTTACGATCGCCACGTCTGTTATCACGACGTTCACGTCTTTCACGAGGTTGTTGATTTTGTTCTTGTGGAGCAGCTTCTGGAGCGGCTTCTGCAGTAGCTTCTTCAGCAACTGCTTCAACTTTCTTTTCTTCTTCCATTGTCTTTTCCTCCATTAGAACACTAAGCCAGCTTCACGAGCGGCTTCCGCTAAAGCCTTAACGCGGCCATGATAGATGTAACCACTTCTATCGAAGACAACGTTCTTAATCTTTTTGGCTAAAGCTTTTTCAGCGATATCTTTACCGACAGCGGCGGCGGCTTCAACGTTGCTACCATTTTCTAACTTTAAAGTCATGGATGAGGAAGCAACTAATGTAACGCCTTTAACGTCATCGATAATTTGAGCTTCAATATTTTTGTTAGAACGATAGAGACAGAGTCTTGGTGTTTCGGCAGTGCCGGAAATTTTCTTTCTCACACGAGCATGTCTTCTTAAACGAGAAACATTTTTGCTTGGTTTGGTTGTCATAACTCTTACCTCCTATCTTACTTACCAGCGCCAGCGCGCTTACCTTCTTTAGTGATAACCACTTCGTCTTTGTAACGAATACCTTTACCAAGATATGGTTCTGGTGGACGTACTTCACGAATTAAGGCCGCGGTTTGACCAACTTTTTGTTTATCAATACCTTCGACTTCAATATCAGTGGCGTTAGGTAAGGTGATTTTGACGCCTTCTTCTGGGTTGATAACCACTGTGTGGCTATAACCGGCCCAAATTTCAACGGCTTGGCCTTTCATTTGAGCTTTGTAACCGATACCTCTCATTTCTAAGGTCTTTTTGTAGCCTTCGGAAACACCGACGACAGCATTGTGGACATTAGCACGAACTGTACCATGGTTTTGTTTAACTTGTTTGGTTTCATTTTCGCGTTTGAAGGAAACGACTGTACCTTCAACGTTCATTTGAATACCTTTATTTAATTTCACTTGGAGTGTGCCTTTTGGGCCTTTAACAACGGCGTAACCGTTTTCTTCACTCACTGTGACTCCGGCTGGGAGATCAATGTGTTTGTTACCAATACGTGACATTACTCATTTCCTCCTATTACCAGACGTAGCAAATTACTTCACCACCGATACCAAGTGTTCTGGCCTTTGAATCGGTCATCACACCTTGAGAGGTGGAAATAATTGCAATACCTAAACCTTTAAGAACTTTTGGTAATTTTTCAAAGCCAACGTTGACTCTGAGACCTGGTTTAGAGATTTTCTTTAAACCGGAGATAACTCTTTCACCATTGAAGTACTTTAAGGTAATAGCTAATTCTTTTTTCACTTTACCAGTGACTTTGTAATCAGCGATAAAGCCTTCTTCTTTGAGAATCTTAGCAATTTCGACTTTCATCTTGCTGGAAGGCATCTTCACAGATTCATATTTTAACGCGTTAGCGTTTCTAATGCGGGTAAGCATATCCGCGATTGGATCAGTCATCATAAATTAATCGATATCCTCCTTTTCTTTACCAAGATGATTTCTTCATGCCTGGAATTTCACCTTTATAGGCTAATTCTCTTAAGCAGATACGGCATAAATGGAATTTGCTATAAACAGAATGTGGACGTCCACAGCGTTCGCAACGTGTGTATTCACGAACTTTATATTTTTGTGGGCGAGATTGTCTAACTTTTTGACTTGTCTTTGCCATGTTACTGTGAACTCCTTTCTATCTGTGGAATGGCATACCTAATAAGTCTAATAAGGTATACGCTTCCGCATCATTTTTAGCAGTGGTAACGATAACGATATCCATACCACGAACCTTCGCCACTTTATCGTAATCGATTTCAGGGAAGATTAATTGTTCTTTAATACCAAGTGTGTAGTTACCACGACCATCGAAAGCGTTTTTGCTGACGCCACGGAAGTCACGGACACGTGGTAAGGCGATACTGACTAACTTATCGAAGAAGTCGTACATTCTAAGACCACGTAATGTGACCTTACAACCGATTTCTTGACCTTCTCTTAATTTGAAGGTAGCGATAGACTTTTTCGCCTTTGTGATGATTGGTTTTTGGCCAGAGATTAATGTTAATTCACTGACCGCTTCTTCTAACTTCTTGCTATCTTGTGTAGCATCACCGACACCGATGTTGATGACGATTTTGCTTAACGCAGGAATTTGCATTGTGGAAGAATATTGATATTTTTCTAATAAAGCTTTGCGCACTTCGTTTTCATATTTAACTTGAACACGGGAGATGATCGCAGCTTTCTTATTGCCCTTGCTTGCTTTCTTAGCTTTTGGAGCAGCTTTTGGAGCTTCTTCACTAGCGGCTTCAGCTTTTGGTGCAGCTTTAGGAGCAGCTTTCTTAGCAGGAGCTTTCTTTTCTTTTAATTCTTCAGCCATTTCAGCTTTCCTCCTTATAACACTGTACCGCTGGCCTTAGCAAAGCGGACTTTTTTACCCTTGACTTCTTTGTGGCCAATTTTTGTTGGCTTTTTGGTCTTTGGGTCTTGCAACATAACGTTGGAAGCGTCGATTGGGGCATAGATTTCAACGATGCCACCATCTGGGTTCTTTTGTGTTGGTTTGTTGCATTTTTTACGAATGTTGACGCCTTCGACGACAACACGGTTTTGTTCAGGAATCACTTTTTGAATTGTGCCAGTTTTTCCTTTATCGCGACCAGCGATCACGATAACTTTATCACCTTTAACAAGATTCATCTGTTCTTCCTCCTTATAACACTTCTGGGGCGAGGGAGACAATTTTCATGAATCCTTCAACACCCTTTTCACGGAGTTCTCTAGCGACAGGGCCGAACACACGTGTACCTACAGGCGCGTTATCATCATTAATAACTACAACAGCATTGTCATCAAAGGCAATTGTTGAGCCATCGCGACGACCGATAGCCTTTTTGGTTCTAACGATGACGCATCTGACGACATCGCCTTTTTTAACTTTACCGTTTGGGATAGCGTCTTTGACGGCACATAAGATGACGTCACCAACACTACTGGATTTACGGGTGGAGCCACCATAGAGGGTGAAAGCACGAACGCTTCTTGCACCACTGTTGTCAGCGACAACGAGGTTTGTTTCCTTCTGGATCATAAACTATTCGGCCTCCTTTTCTTCAGTAGCTTCGACAGCGGCTTCTGCTTCAATCGCTTCTTCTTTTAATTCAGCTTCAGCTTCTTTGACAGATAATTCCGCTTTCTTATCGATGGAGACTAATCTCCAACGCTTTGTAGCACTTAATTTACGGGTTGCCATGATTGTGACTGTATCACCGACTTTAGCATCGTTGTTTTCGTCATGAGCATAGTACTTTTTACCGTATTTAACACGTTTACCGTATTTGCTGTGCTTTTTATGGGTTTCAACTAGGACGACGATTGTCTTAGCGTTTTTATCAGAGACAACGACGCCTTGAATGACGGTTCTCGCTTCTGTTTTTCTTTCCATCTAAGCAGTCCTCCTATTTGTTTTCCGCTAATTCACGTTCTCTAAGAACGAGATTAACTCTTGCGATGTCTTTTCTCACGGTGATGACATCTTCACCTCTTTCGAGGGCACCGACAGCTTTCTTTCTGCGGAGCTCGAATAATTGTTCCTTGAGTGAGTATAATTTTTCTTTTAATTCACTCGTAGAAAGTTCACGAACTTCATTAATTTTCATAACTATTACTCACCTTTCTTAATCACTTTACATTTGATTGGGAGTTTGTACGCCGCTAAGCGGAGTGCTTCTCTCATGTCTTCTTCCGCGACACCCGCGATTTCGAACATGACACAGCCCTTGCGGACGACTGCGACCCAATCTTCTGGTGAACCTTTACCAGAACCCATACGGACTTCAGCAGGCTTTTTAGTCTTAGCTAAGTGTGGGAATATTCTGATCCAGATTTGACCACCTCTTTTGGTATAACGAGCGAGGCAGATACGGGCCGCTTCGATTTGACGAGTTGTGACCCAAGCACCTTCAAGAGCTTGTAAACCAAATTCACCGAAAGCCACTTTTGGAGCGGATTTGCAGTGTCCTTCATATTTGATGATATGAGGACGTCTATATT
Source organism: Bacilli bacterium (assembly GCA_017551465.1). Taxonomy (GTDB): domain Bacteria; phylum Bacillota_I; class Bacilli_A; order RFN20; family CAG-826; genus RUG14515. The sequence goes on along the minus strand of JAFZLN010000079.1, from coordinate 5,252 downwards.
TTGTACGTTTTGGTTGTAACATGACTATTCTCCTTTCTCGTTATTTTGTTTCTTTTGGAGTTCAGGACGAATTTCGCCACGGCAGATCCACACTTTAACGCCTAAACGGCCATATTGTGTAGCAGCGTGTACGCAAGCGTAGTCAATATCACTTCTTAAGGTATGTAGAGGAATGACACCTTCACGATAGCCTTCAGCACGGGCGATATCGGCACCACCTAAACGGCCACTGACAGAAGTTTTGATACCTTTAGCGCCAGCTTTGCGGACTCTTTGGATGGCTTTCTTTTGCGCAGTTCTGAAACTCGCTCTTTCTTCTAATTGCTTAGCGATTTCACTAGCAACGATTGTGGCATCTAAGTCAGGATTTTTGACTTCCACGACATCGATACGGACTTCAGCGTTCTTGAGTAATTTCGCTAATTGTTCTTTTAATTCATTAATATTTTTACCGTCTTGACCAATGACGACGCCTGGACGGGCGACGAAGACCATGACGACCACAGTGTAACCTTTGTCGGTTTTGATTCTTTCGATTTCGACGTGAGAGAGTAAAGCTTCTTTGAGTTTCTTTTCTAAGAATTCACGAACTTTAACATCTTCGTTGAGGAACACATGGAATTCTTGATCATTAGCATACCAACGAGAATTCCAATTCTTGTTGACGCCAATTCTTAAGCCTACTGGATTAACTTTTTGACCCATTGATGTTTTCCTCCTATCTCATCTTGACCACAACTGTGATGTGGCTGCTGCGTTTGACTAAGCCTGAGGCTGAGCCTTTAGCTCTTGGTAAGTATCTCTTCATTCTTAAGCCATCGTTAGCATAGATTTGAGCGATGTATAATGCATCTTCATCCATACCGAAGTTGTTGGTGGCGTTAGCGGCTGCAGATTTGATTAATTTTGCAACTGGTTCGCTAGCGGCACGGTTTAAGTTATCTAAAATACCTAACGCTTGTTTAACTGGTAAGCCTCTGACGAGATCGATAACTAAGCGAACTTTACGTGGAGTAACGCGGACGTTCTTCGCGATCGCTCTAGCTTCTGTTGGCATTGGCTTTTTAGGAGCTTCAGCCTTCTTTTCTTCTTTGGCTTTCTTTGGAGCTTCAGCTTTTTCTGCTTTTGGAGCAGCTTTCTTAGCTGGGGCTTTCTTTGCTTTAGGAGCTTCTTCAACAGGAGCTTCAACTTTTGTTTCTTCAACTACTGGTTCAGCAACCTTTTTGGTTGTCTTTTTAGCAGTTGTTTTCTTTGTTTCTGCCATGTATTAGACCCTCCTACTATTTACCGGCGGCAGCTGCTTTATCTTCAGCAGTGTGGCCTGTATGTCCAGTGAATTTTCTTGTTGGGGAGAATTCACCTAATTTGTGTCCGACCATATCTTCTGTGACATAGACAGAGATGTGTTCTTTACCGTTATAAACCGCGAATGTATGACCCACGAATGATGGGTAGATGGTAGAACGGCGTGACCAAGTCTTAATGACTTCTTTTTTGTTAGCAGCGTTTAATGCATCGACTTTCTTCATTAAGGAAGCATCGACGAATGCGCCTTTTTTCAAACTTCTTGCCATAATTTCTATCTCCTTTCGCGATTATTTGCCATTTCTACGGCGAACGATTAATTTGCCGCTGGCTTTCTTGTTGTTACGTGTCTTGACGCCTAATGCACGTTTGCCCCATGGGGTTCTTGGTGCATCACGACCAACTGGACACTTACCTTCACCACCACCATGTGGGTGATCGTTTGGGTTCATGACACTACCACGGACGGTAGGTCTGACGCCGGCCCATCTTGTTTTACCGGCTTTACCGAGATTGACGAGGTTCCAGTCTTCATTACCGACTGTACCGATTGTCGCACGGCATGTTCCTAAGATTCTGCGGACTTCGCCACTCATTAAGCGGAGGGTAACATATTTACCTTCAGCACCTAACACTTGAGCGTAAGCACCAGCGGCTCTACATAATTGGCCGCCTCTACCAGGAACTAATTCGATGTTGTGAACTAATGTACCTTCTGGAATGTTTTTGAGTAAGCAGGCATTACCAGGCATGATATCAACTTCTTCACCAGACATGATCTTGTAACCAAGTTTGATATCTTTTGGAGCGAGAATGTATCTCTTCTCGCCATCAGCGTAGCTGAGTAAGCAGATTCTTGCGTTTCTGTTTGGATCGTATTCGATTGTCTTCACTACTGCTGGGATGCCATCTTTATTACGTTTGAAGTCAATAACACGATATTTGCGTTTGTGACCTCCACCAATGTGGCGGCAGGTAATCTTACCTTGATTATTTCTACCACCAGATTTGGATAAACTGACTAATAAGCTCTTCTCAGGAGTGGATGTAGTGATTTCACCGAATGTCGAATTTGTCATAGCTCTACGGCTTGGAGACGTAGGCTTGTAAGTTCTAATTGACATTACTTTGTCCTCCTATAATTTGAATAAGTGAACTGCCTTATTCTTTGAATAAGTCGATTGCTTCGCCTTCAGCGACGGTAACAACGGCTTTCTTGAAACCGGAGATGCTACCAGCATATCTGGTGCCTCTGGTTGTTTCTTTGGCTCTTTGATTGATAACTTTCACGTCTGTAACTTTGACTTGGAAGATTCTTTCAAACGCTAATTTGATTTCTGTCTTGTTAGCGCTATCGAGCACTTTGACTGTGACCTTGTTTTCGTTTTGCATTAAGGCCATTGTTTTTTCGGTGATTAATGGTTTAACGATAACTGTGAAGTCTTTTTCAGTCGCTTTTGGGAAGCGGTTAGCGGCTTCTGTTTTCTTTTTGGCTGCCATATTACTTTAATGCCTCCTCAACTGTTTTGATGCTAGCTTTGCTCATAACGAGGTTATCAACATTTAATAGGTCAACAACACTGATGTTATCGCTTGTGACAACTTTGGCGAATCCAACGTTGCGGGAGCTAGCGAAGATTTCTTCTGTGATTTCATCGACGACGACGAGAGCTTTACCACCAACTTTGATAGCGTCTAAGAAGTTAACGAAGTTTTTGGTTTTCTTTTCATCAAATTTGATTTCGTCGATGACTAAGAGTCCATCTTTTGTTTTTAAACTTAACGCAGACTTGAGCGCAAGTTTATGTTCTTTTCTGTTTTGGGAAATCTTGAAGTTTTGATTTCCAACTGGTCCGAAGACTGTTCCGCCACCGACCCAGATTGGGGAGCGGCTGCTACCTGCACGAGCGCGACCTGTGCCTTTTTGGCGCCATGGCTTTTTACCACCACCACTAACTTCATGTCTGACTTTAGTTTTAGCGGTTGCTTGTCTTTGGTTAGCTTGTTCTACTTGAACGGCGTCGAACATTGCTTGTTGATGTGGTTCAATACCGAAGATTTCAGCATTGAGGTTCATCTTGGAGACTTCTTCGCCAGCCATGTTAAGGACTTTAACACTGACGGTTTTCTTTTCTGCCATAATTACTGTTCTCCTTTCCGTTCTTATTCTGCGGCTTCAGTAGCTGGAGCTTCTTCGACTGGAGCTTCTTGAGCAGGAGCTTCGACGACTGGTTCTTCAGCAGCAACTGGAGTGCGATCGATGAGTGGTTTAATCACTTCTGGATGTTTGACATCTTTGATAGCGCTACGTAAGACAACGATTGATTTACGAGCACCTGGGATACCACCTTTGACTAAGATGTAGTTCTTTTCTGCATCAACAGCGACGATCATTTGATTGAGGACTGTTGCAGATTCGTTACCGTAATGACCGGACATGTGTTTACCTGGCATAACGCCGTGGTTGTAACGACCGTTATTAGCGAAGGTACCTTGACCTCTGTGGTAACCTGAACCGTGACCTTTTGGACCAATGGTTTGATTCCAACGTTTGATAACACCGGAGAAACCGTGACCCTTGCTTGTGCCAATGACATCAACGACGTCGCCAGCTTTGAAGATGTCTGCTTTGATGACATCACCGAGTTGGTAACCGGTCATTTCATCGCCCTTTAATTCTTTAAGGACTTCATGTGGGACTGTATTGGCTTTCTTTGCGATTCCCTTTTCGCATTTGTTGGCTCTGGATTCTTTTAATTCTTCATAACCAACTTGCACAGCGGCATAACCGTCTTTTTCAACAGTTTTGACTTGTGTGACAACGTTTGGTAAGACTTCAACGACTGTCACAGCGTAGATTTGGCCATCTTCAGTGAAGACTTCAGTCATGCCCATTTTTCTACCGACAATAGCTTTCATTGACTCTTACCTCCTATAATTTGATTTCGATATCAACACCGGCTGGTAAGTCGAGATTCTTTAAGGAATCAAGAGTTTCTTTGCGGTAGTTCTTAATATCGATGATTCTTTTGTGTGTTCTGATTTCGAATTGTTCACGAGAATCTTTGTACTTGTGAACCGCTCTTAGAATTGTGAACACTTGCTTTTCCGTTGGGAGCGGAATTGGGCCAACAACTGTGGCGCCTGTGTTTTTCGCCGCGGCGATGATCTTTTCAGCACTTAAGTCTAAGTTGACATGATCATACGCTTTAAGACGAACCCTAATTGTGGTTGCTTTTGCCATGAATTGTTTTTCCTCCTATCACTATCAGGCTTTGACTTTAACTCTCTCAGTGCGAATTACCTGAATACACCTTCATGACAACGCCTGTGGGTGTATCAGCAACCTCGCACGTCAACGCGAGCCGTCAACGTTTAATATCATACGTGAGTGTGTATACGCTGTCAACAACTTATTAAATAAATTTAAATATATAAAGGCGAGAAACCGAAAAAGAAGCGACATGTGATGCGATTTTCAAAGCAAAAAATTTGCAACAAAAAAGGCGAAAAAGTCATTTTTCACCCCTCATTTTTCAATTTTTGACTACTTAAATTTCGTCTTTTTTTGCTCTGATTGAGAACTTGCAGCCACAGTAATGCTGGAAGTACAAACCATACTTGCGGACGATATCTAGAGACTTTTCATAGCCCCCATTTTTCTTAAAATCAGCGGGTAGCCATTGGACCTTTTTGCCCTCAGATAGTTCTAATCCAATCTTGTTCAAATCTTGGGAATTTTTGAACCTAGAGATGCTCATGACTGTACCCACAAAATCAAAATTGTGTGCTTCAGCGTACTCAATAGCTTGACCCAATCTCTTTCTAAAACAGATACGACAACGATCCATTCCTTCGCGTTGATCTGCGTATGGTTCTAAATCAATGTTGTAGTTTAAGTTATCATACGGGAATTCAATAACCATGATATCACTTCCGATGTCTTG
>JAFZLN010000078.1 GCA_017551465.1 Bacilli bacterium | reverse complement strand
TTCTACATAACTTAACAATGTTTCTCAATAGAGAATAATGTTTTGACCTTGCACTTATAAATCGGTAGAATAACAGCATGAAAGAAGTTAAGCTCAATCAAACTTACTACAAAGTCCTTATCACTATCAAAGCACTAAACGACTTACATTATTACCCACTTAACGAAGGCATTTACAAGATTCTTGTCGGTGTTGTGGATGAAGATACTAAACCATTTGTTGATTTAGATTGTTTCGGTACACTCATATCTTTTACAAGCAAAAAGGTCTGTCGTTTAACCATGATGTTATATCGTTATGGCTATCTTGGTAGAGTCTTTGATGCCCAAACCAAAAAGTTATATTTCTCTTTAACCGACAAAGGCATTGAAGCAGCGGAATCATTCCTTGCTAAGCACAAGAAACCATTCGCTAGAAGAAGTAAGAACGTTACACCAACAATTGTCAAAATAGATTAAAATTACCTACATTTCCTACATTGTGTTGAAAACATATTTAAAAATATAATATCATAAATATGCACTGATTTTAGGGAGGAAGGGTTATGGAACCAAAAGCCTTTGCTTGGGAAGCGATGCCCATTGGTAATTTTATTGCCTCATTAATTTTAATTGTTGGAATTTTTGCGGTCTTATTTTTTGTAATATTTAAAGTTGCCAAACGACGTGCTAGTTTCTTCTTCCTCGGTTCCTGCTCTGCAGTGTTTATTGCCGCATTCCTTTTTAATCTCACAGTTGTTTGCATCTTAGCAGGCTTCTTAGCCGCTGCTGGTTTAGCAGCATGCTTCTTCGCCAATTTAGGTGACTTAAGAAAATTCGTTGCCAATCCATTCAGTAGACAAACCGCTAAAGCGGCTAACTTCGGAATTGAAAGAATCTACGATTCTCAACTCCTTTATAAGAACATTGAATCCGCTGTTATTTCATTAAGTAATGCCCGTATCGGCGCCATTATGACATTCGAAAGAAATACCAGCTTAAAAGATATCATGAAAAATGGTGTCCCAATTAATGCACCAGTTTCTCCAGAAATCTTGTTAACCATCTTCTACCCAGGCACACGTTTACACGATGGTGCAGTCGTGATTCATGGTAATGAAATCATCGCCGCTAGTGTCTTCTTCACACCAACCACTAAACCATTCGCTGGTAAGTATGGCTCAAGACATAGAGCAGCTATCGGTATTTCTGAAGTATCAGATGCAGTGACCGTTGTTGTTTCTGAAGAAACAGGCCGTATCTCATTCGCGGTTAATGGTGACTTAGAAGCTGTTACTCAACAAAACTTCCTACGCGTATTTGAAAACTATATGTCGGATTACGGAACATCTGAAGAATAATGGAGACAAAAGAACTTTACGACTATATATTGAAAATCCAATCCATCGCCAAAATAGGATTGGTTTTTTCTAAAGATCCATACGCTATTACTAACTATCAGCAGATTAACGATCTGACTTTAGAGATGTTAGAAAAGCTCATGGAAATTGAGTTCCATAGACCTAATTATTTCTCTAGGGATATTTATCCTACACCAAGTGTGTCAGTACGCGCTGTTATTCTCAACGAAAAACGCTCAAAAGTGTTAATGGTTAGAGAAGCCAATAGTGGTACTTATTCTTTCCCTGGTGGTTGGGCGGATCTCTATGATTCCGCTGGTCAAACAGCAATCAATGAATCTAGCCAAGAAGCAGGCGCAGATATTGAGCTTGTGCGTCTTGTAGGTGTGCTCAATCGTACGCCATTTAAAACAAGCGTATCCACGCCAGAATATCTTGTCGTGTTCGAAGCAAAACTAAAAGGCGAGCTTCATGAACATGAATATGAAACCGATGATGTAGCCTGGTTTGATTTAGATAATTTACCTCCAATTTCCAGGAAAGTAATGAAGGAAGAAATTGACCGCATTGTAAATGCGATAAAAGAGAATAAAACCATCTTTGATTAAATAGATTATGCAAAATGTCCTTAATTATTAAGGTCATTTTTGTTATTATATTTTATATGGTCAAGATTAATGCCTTAACATCGTTAACAACCGCCCAATTAGCATTCGTGATTATTGTCCCGATTGTCGTGGTTTTGTTTTTGGCTATTGTCTTATCGATTCCAATCTCTGCAGCCTATCGTCGCAAGAGATTCCAAGTGTTATTTTATAAACGCGTTTATAAAGTAGCCTTAGAAAATGACTATTACTTAATCAACCAATTCTATTTCAAAGTTGATTCCAATAAACTCGCAAAAGTGGATCACATCCTCTTCGGTGAGAAATATATTTATGTCATTTTATCCAAATACTACGAAGGTGATTTAGTGGGTAAGTCCACTGATAAATCTTTGATTTTTATCTCTCATAAAGGTAAAAAGTGCTATACCGATAACCCAATTATTCAAACAAAGAGCTTAGCGAGTAAATTATCTTCATCTACTGGTTTAGATACATCGATGTTAATCGGTATTACTTTAATCAACGACGACTGCAAAGTCGAAGTGCAAAGTGAAAGCAAACAGTTCTATATCATTCAAAGGAAGAAATTCCCTGCTTTAATCAAGGCTATCGAATCTCGTCCAGTTGAAAATATCAATGATACACAACTCGCTAAAGCGGTGCAATCAATTGCCAAGGAAAATAAGAAGAAAAAGTAATGAAAGACTCATTAAGAAACATCTCCTTTAATAAGTTCAAAACCAATCCAACTTCCTACTTAGCAGTAGGAATCATGTGTGGCTTGTTTTTACTTTTAGTTATGGTTCTAGCTTTTATTGATCCTGCGATTCTCATTATTGCGGTTCCTCTTTTAGCGTTGCCTTTCATTTTTGCTTCGCATGTGGCTTGCTACTATTTACAAGTAAATCAACAAATATCTCTTACTGCCTATGCTAGATACTTTATGGGTTTCTTCCATTCACAGTTCAGAGGTAGCTTTAGAGGTTTGATTTCGTTATTGAAATCATTAGGCTTCTATATTGCCGCTGTCTTTGTCGCTGGATTTATCTTCTTTTTAATCTTCAAAGCGCAGTATGGACAAACATTCGTTGAATCCTTAAACACATTATTTTTTCAATACACTAGCAACGCCGAATTTACCTATGAAGAACTAGTGGCTTTGTTAGAGGCGAATGATAATATGCTATTAACCTTCATCGTTTATATCTCTGCAGTGGCAATTCCACTCTCAATGCTTGCTTTTATTTACTATATTTCCTTCTCGTCTTTATCCATTTATTACCGCGCTAATGTGGCCTTTGGTGCAGCGGCGGTATTAAAGATGAGCGTCGGTAATACTTATGCCCGCCATAGAAGTGAAATGCGTAAAGACTGGTTCTCTTTAAACTGGCCAATGCTTGTTTTATCTTTCACCGGTATGATTGGTTTTGCGATTCTTGATTTATTAATCTTTAAGAGAATCGATTTATTACCAACATTTGTCATCGTCGGTGGTGTGGCTTTACTAATGTTTTATCTTCCATTCTATTTTGCGAACATGGAAACGATATATAAGAAATATGAAATGAATTTTAAAGAAGGTAATCAAGAAGCTATTGAGACGATCCTTAGAAGAATTCAAAGTAGTATTGACCTAAGCGAAGAAGAAAAAAAGAACTTAGAAGCATCGTTACGTGGTCAAGATAAAGAGGACGAAGATAAATAAAAACCCAGATTTGCATCTGGGTATTGAGCTGTCTGGAGCAAGTGACGGGAATCGAACCCGCATATTAACCTTGGCAAGGTTACGTTCTACCACTGAACTACACCTGCATTTGGGATTTCCAAATCGCGCTTAATCATTATAAGTAAAACAAAAATATCTTGCAACAACATTTATTAAAAATTTTAAAGAGGCAGAAAACATGATTACAAACAAGCAATTAGCAGACCTAATTTTCCCAGATATTACTGAGACAATTGAAGATTTAGAAAAAAGATATCCACCTAG